>NZ_CP014880.1:0-7030 GCF_001663675.1 Loigolactobacillus backii | reverse complement strand
AACGCCGTCCCCAAATCATATCTCAGGTCGTATTTTTTTGTGAAATTTTTATTTTTTTTACGTACGCGCGTTAATTCATACATTCTAGGCATACATTTAAATACATTTAAATACATTAGGGCTTGTTAAAAGTCAGCATTACCAAGGGATACAACCGTCAAAAAACACATTTTGTACGCCAAAAAACACATTTTGTACGCCAAAAAACACATTTTGTACGCCAAAAAACACATTTTATACGTCAAAAAACACATTTTTTAAAAAAAATAAAGATTATGTGTTTATTGTGCTTATATGTTAAAATGCTGAGGGAAGGGGGTAAAATATGTCGACTAGTAAAAAAGCAGTACTAGCCATTGAAAATTTACTTTCGCGTCAAGAATACATGGTTTACCAAGGTAACGATCTAGCTAAAGCCTTTGGGGGATTAAGTTCTTTTGAACAGCGCGTTCTCGACTATTGTTTTAGCTTTGTAAAAAAAGAAGATAAAGCCCGTGAAGTCTACGAAGTTACTGCTCTGGAAATAATTAAGCATTTCGGTTTAAATACTTCTGGTCAAAACTATCAACGTATAGCTGCTGCCTTTAAACGTTTAAATGAAAACACTGCACTTTATTTACCAGTGCGACGCGATGACGGTACTCGGGGTATAAGACTGACTCAATTATTTTCGATGATTGATTTTTATGTAGATGGTGCCGTTAGATTTCGTTTTTCAGAAGATGCCGCCCCTTTAGTTTTTGGCTTAACTAAAAATTTTTACAGTTTTCATCTTTGGGAATTATCTCGAATTAAGGGTAAATACACATTAATCCTATTAAAACTATGGGAGGCCAAACGCAGTGGAAATGAAGTTAGAACAACGATTGAAGCTCCCGTTAGCGAATGGCAAAGTTGGTTTTTAGGCACAGACAAGAAAGTTTCTAACAGTCGATTCTATACAAGCATATTGAATCGAGCTATGGAAGAACTAGAACTTAAACTAAACATTGATTGTTTTTTAACATCGCTGAAAAGCGGCCGTAAAATTGTAAGTTACCGCCTCGAAATTTTAGATAAATCTAAGCTAGTAAATTCTTAGGAATTTTTTTATATGGATACGTTAATAGTTACGGAAACCATGTGTTTTATAAAAAACATTAACAGATGAAAATGTCTTGGACTTTCTATAACTTATTGAGGAGGAATGATTATGGACGAAAAGCAAAAAAAATTATCACTTCTAATTGATCGGGCATATAAAAAAGCTGATGCCACAAAATTTAACGCTTTACGGCAAAACTTGCTAATATACCAACAAGATTTAGATAGTGATACTTCCTATACAGATATTCTAAAATCTCTCCAATACGATTTATTTAACGCAGACAAGACACTTCCCTTTGGTAAACGCATTTCTGGTTTGCCGATTGAGTTAGTGCAACTTGCCGAATATGTTAATTCACAATTACAAGAATCTAACGTTTCAAACAAGCTTAATTTTTGGGGAAATTTGCGTAATACCCTTAGCCGAATTTCATTTTATACCCACTAATCAGTAATTCGGTTTTGACCTTTAGTCTCATCAAGCAGTCAGTTTGCTTTACGCAAATGTCTGCTTGATGAGGCTTTTTCGTTTACCTTTTGTTAAAAGGTAAGGTGTGTCGGGCTTGACTTTGGGTGGCGTTGTACTAAGCGCAATCGACACGGTTTTGACTTTGAGGGGAGTTTAAGAGGGGAAGCGAAGCGCCCCTCTTACAAGTGTAAAGTGTGGGCAAGAGAGCGTAGCGATATTGTCTACACTTTACCCCACTTGTCATGCGACTTTAAATAGAATTATTGATTAATAAAAGCCCCCTGACAAAAGTCGAAGGGGGTTTTTATTTTAGTTTGAGGTTTGCATACCTACTTAAAAAAGTAGGGCAGCAAAACGTCAAACAGGTATCAGCTAATTGCACCATAGGGTGCGCTGATACTCGGCTCAAAAGAGCCGACAGAGCCGTCTGCAAGACCCCTCGGCGAGCCCACCTTTACGAAGTAAAGTATAGTGGGTTATTATACTTTACCTGGAAGATAACTCCGAAATGAGGTGCATACAATGAGTTTTGCAGTGGCTAGAATGACGAAAATAAAAGCTGATAATTTAGTCGGCATTGGCAATCATGACCAACGGAAAACGACTAATCACAGCAACGAAGATATTGATGTTTCCCGCTCTCACCTGAATTATGATTTAGTGGCTGGGCGCACTGATAACTTTAAAACGGATATTGAAGCCTATATCAACGAAAACAAAGCGAGTAAGCGGGCAGTTCGCAAAGACGCTGTTTTAGTCAATGAGTGGATTATAACCAGTGACAAAGATTTTTTTGAGCAATTAGACGAAGCCGAAACCCGTAAATATTTTGAAACAGCCAAACAATATTTTGCAGATAACTATGGTGACGAAAATATTCGTTATGCAGTTGTTCATATGGACGAGAAGACCCCTCACATGCATATGGGCATTGTGCCCTTTGATGATGGTAAAAAGCTCTCAGCTAAGCGTATATTCAATCGTGAAGCCTTACAGCACATTCAAGAGGAATTACCACAGTACCTCAAAGAAAATGGCTTTGCTGTTCAACGTGGTAACAAAAATAAAGAGCGTAAGAATTTATCAGTACCCGAATACAAAGCTATGCGGGAAGAATTGAAAAAAATAGAGACCGAAAAACAAGAGACACAAGCAAAGCTTGCAGATACTAAAAAACAGCTTGATGAAATCAAACCACGGGATACCAAAAAAATTGCTAGTAAACCCACCTTGATGAATAAAAATAAAGTCACGGTTGATAAATCTGATCTCGCTGATTTGGAACAAAGGGCGGTGACTAGCGACGCTTATAACTTTGAAAAAATTCATCTGGAAGTAGAAAATCATAGTTTACGTAATGATTTGAGTGAAGCCAAGGGCCGCAACTATGAACTGAAAAAAGAAAATGAGCGATTGCAAAAACTAGTAGGAACGCTTCAAGGCATTATACGAAATGTTGATGAGTTTCTATACAAAAAACTAGGTATTAATTTACCTGAAAAGTGGCTAGAGCGTGCAGGACTAAAAGTATCGTCTAAAAAAGCCCCTGAAAGCTCACAGAAACTCGACAGACATAAATCTGATGAATTAGGCGGTCCACATCTTTAAATCGCTTATACGAGCTTAAAATGGCGTTTAAGAGCTTAATTTACCATCTCACTAGATTGAACGTAGTTAACTTTGTGTCTGTCAACGGTAAATCGAATTAAAGGGGCTTGCTGCTTTAGCAGTTAGCCCCTTTTTGAGGCTTTAAGGAGTTGATAGACTAGCGGATAAAACACTTTTGCGTATGCAAAGAAAAGCACACCTGCTTTTTTTGCCTGCCCCACGGCGAGTGCGGGGTGAGTTTGAGCGGGTGCTCCCGCTCATTTATGGGGTCAAGCTGACACAGCTTGCGGGTTTGGGCAGAGCCCATATTTTGGTTTGGTTTGAGTGGGATAAAAATTGGGCGAAAAACATGGGGGTACTACGACACCCCCCATGTGTCCATTGTCCATTAAACAGAACACTTTTTTCAAGAAACCTTTTAGGTTAGGGGTTTTCGGGAGGTTTTGAGATTTTATAAAAAATGTTGTATTTCTAAAGTATGTATAATATAATGATTGAATAGAGATAAAAATAGTAAGAAAGAAGGTTTTTTGATGGTTGAAGTTGAAAAGAAAAAAATTACTTTGTCTATACCTGTTGAAACTAATGGAAAGCTGGAAGAATTGGCCCAGAAATATGGCATGACTAAATCTGGATTGGTTAATTTTTTGGTTAATCAGGTTGCAGAAGCTGGAACTATTTATAGACAATAAAAAAAGCGCCCTGTGCATAGGACGCAATCTAAAAGTCTGTGAGGTAATTATAACATATGAAAAGTGAATCTAAAATCGATTGGACGGTACCTCGTCCGAATAAAAATCCCAAAACAAAACAGCCTTATAAACGTGGTCGTAATTGGGGTATTGTTGTTTATCCTGAAAGTCTTCCTGAAAATTGGAAAGATATTATCAGGCAAGAGCCTATTGCTGTCAGTCCCTTACATGATAAAGATGTTAACCCTGATGGAAAAAAGAAAAAATCTCACTATCATCTTGTTTTGAACTATAAAGGGAACAAATCTTTTGAACAAATTGATGAAATTGCTAGGTCTTTAAGGGCGCCCGCTCCTCAAAGAATTAGTAGTTTAACTGGCGCTGTTAGGTACTTGACACATATGGATAATCCTGAAAAATATCAGTATGATAATGCTGATATTGAGACCTTTGGAGGCTTTGATTTAGAGAGTTGCTTAGCTCTTTCTACTGGCGATAAGCGCCAAGCCTTACGTGACATGTTGGCTTTTATTTCTGAAAATGAAATTATGCATTTAAAAGACTTTGCAGATTATTGCATGTCTGAGGAAGCACCAGCTGGCTGGTTCGAACTTCTAACTGAAAGGAATACGCTTTTTATTAAAGAATATATCAAGTCAAATTGGCAGAAACAACAGTATGCTAGTAACAACATCAATAAAATGTCGGATTAAAATTTTATTGATGTTGTTACTATATTATTAGTGAAAGGAAGGTATCATCTAATGAGCTTTTTTAAAAACAACACAAAACGAATACCTACTGAAGTGAAATTACTTACTGATATACAAAATGCTTTAGCTGATGCACCAACTACTGAAGAAAAACCATTTTTACTGGAAGCAGAACAATCTTTAAAAAACAAAAAATATTTGCCAAAAATTTTAAGTGATTTACAATTTTTTTTAACGCCCCTAGCGATAAAATCTGCCCTATCCCCAAAAGTTAAAGTTATCTATTTGAATCTTATCTCAGATAAATATCAAACTAGTACAACGGGTAGTGGTATTGGAATGATTTTTGGTGGTTTTAGTGGATTTGGTGGTCGTTAGAAGGACCGTATCTTTAATATCTCATTTGTTCCTTCTAGCAATTAAATTACGTTTTAGCCACATCATCGTTTTAACTGATATTTTGATTTTCTGATTTATCTTACTGTTAGTGCTATAGCATGATTTGATGTAGTATGCTTGATTTCAAAATAACGACAGTTAGAACAATAGAAAGGACCAGATCAGCTATTAACGCTATTTAACTCTGCCTGAGGGCGTGCCCGAAGTTTTCCTAACCGTGGGCTTGACTTTGGGTGGCGTTGTGCGAAGCGCAATCGACACGGTTTTGACTTTGAGGGGAGTTAAGAGGGGAAGCGAAGCGCCCCTCTTACAAGTGTAAAGTGTGGGCAAGAGAGCGTAGCGATATTGTCTACACTTTACCCCACTTGTTATGCGATTTTAAATAGAATTATTGATTAATAAAAGCCCCCTGACAAAAGTCGAAGGGGGTTTTTATTTTAGTTTGAGGTTTGCATACCTACTTAAAAAAGTAGGGCAGCAAAACGTCAAACAGGTATCAGCTAATTGCACCATAGGGTGCGCTGATACTCGGCTCAAAAGAGCCGACAGAGCCGTCTGCAAGACCCCTCGGCGAGCCCACCTTTACGAAGTAAAGTATAGTGGGTTATTATACTTTACCTGGAAGATAACTCCGAAATGAGGTGCATACAATGAGTTTTGCAGTGGCTAGAATGACGAAAATAAAAGCTGATAATTTAGTCGGCATTGGCAATCATGACCAACGGAAAACGACTAATCACAGCAACGAAGATATTGATGTTTCCCGCTCTCACCTGAATTATGATTTAGTGGCTGGGCGCACTGATAACTTTAAAACGGATATTGAAGCCTATATCAACGAAAACAAAGCGAGTAAGCGGGCAGTTCGCAAAGACGCTGTTTTAGTCAATGAGTGGATTATAACCAGTGACAAAGATTTTTTTGAGCAATTAGACGAAGCCGAAACCCGTAAATATTTTGAAACAGCCAAACAATATTTTGCAGATAACTATGGTGACGAAAATATTCGTTATGCAGTTGTTCATATGGACGAGAAGACCCCTCACATGCATATGGGCATTGTGCCCTTTGATGATGGTAAAAAGCTCTCAGCTAAGCGTATATTCAATCGTGAAGCCTTACAGCACATTCAAGAGGAATTACCACAGTACCTCAAAGAAAATGGCTTTGCTGTTCAACGTGGTAACAAAAATAAAGAGCGTAAGAATTTATCAGTACCCGAATACAAAGCTATGCGGGAAGAATTGAAAAAAATAGAGACCGAAAAACAAGAGACACAAGCAAAGCTTGCAGATACTAAAAAACAGCTTGATGAAATCAAACCACGGGATACCAAAAAAATTGCTAGTAAACCCACCTTGATGAATAAAAATAAAGTCACGGTTGATAAATCTGATCTCGCTGATTTGGAACAAAGGGCGGTGACTAGCGACGCTTATAACTTTGAAAAAATTCATCTGGAAGTAGAAAATCATAGTTTACGTAATGATTTGAGTGAAGCCAAGGGCCGCAACTATGAACTGAAAAAAGAAAATGAGCGATTGCAAAAACTAGTAGGAACGCTTCAAGGCATTATACGAAATGTTGATGAGTTTCTATACAAAAAACTAGGTATTAATTTACCTGAAAAGTGGCTAGAGCGTGCAGGACTAAAAGTATCGTCTAAAAAAGCCCCTGAAAGCTCACAGAAACTCGACAGACATAAATCTGATGAATTAGGCGGTCCACATCTTTAAATCGCTTATACGAGCTTAAAATGGCGTTTAAGAGCTTAATTTACCATCTCACTAGATTGAACGTAGTTAACTTTGTGCCTTACGACAAAGCTATCACCAGCTACAACAGGTTACTGATGGCTACGGTTTTTAACTAGCAGCTACTAACGCTATCTGACAATAGCTAGGACTAAATTAGCTACTTGCCGTGTTTACCTCTGCCTGAGGGCGTGCCCGAAGTTTTCCTAACCGCGGGTTTGACCTTAGCAACGACCAATGGGAGGCGCAGTTAAATGTGAGCGTGGGCTTCGCTCACTCCTTTTTGAGTGAGGGGGGATTTGGGGACGT
>NZ_CP014879.1:0-12076 GCF_001663675.1 Loigolactobacillus backii | reverse complement strand
GCTGGCGAATTTAGGACTGCGTATACATAGTAGAACATATCATCAGTGCTAAGATTAAACATACGTTGAGCGTACTCAGAAATATTTGTTACTTGTTGCACATTGCCAAGTAATTCTGACTCTTTACTTTCGAACAATGCACGTCCAGTATCTAAGTAATGGTAGTTAGGAATGAAAGTAGTTACCAATGCCGAAAAATCTCTCGAAACTCCAGTACCGGTTGTAAAAATCAATCTTCCAAAATCACCTAATTCTTTATATTGGCGAACGCGATGAATAATACTAGAGTCATAATACATCCATTTCTTTGTAAATGGTCGGAATGCCGTTATAACCATCATATTCTCATCAACTTCAATCTTTTCATTTCTAACCAGTTTCTTTTTAAGTACGTCGGACCAGTTAATAAATGTCGGATCCATGTTAATGTTGTCCAAAGAGTCAGATTGGCCACTTACTCTTCCAACTTCTGAGTTGTAATTATCAATCATACGATTAGCATTTTTCAGCGTATTATCACGCGAGAAACCTATTGTCCACCAATCACGACCAGTTTGAACTCCAAGAGTGTAGTTATTGAAAATTTCATTTTGAGTTCCGTCACTAACCGATGGGTAAATCTCATAATTGGAATCTCTCTGATTAATCCAATCATTATTCTTATCTGGCAGAATTTCTAACCATTCAAGTCCTTCGATTGAAGAGTTGCTGTTCAAAATCTCCAACTTGTCCTCACGAGATAAGTAATCACCAATATCCTTGTAGTGTAATTGATGATTGTCTGTACCATCTTTTACTAAGACAGATATTGAGATAGGCGTGCGGCTTCCCGAACCGAAAATTTTACCACCTTCTCGTCTAGAACGTTCCCCTTGAGTCCTCTGATCACCTCTCAAATTGTAAATATACAAATGATTAAAGTCGGTATAGAGATTTTTTCTGAACCCATCAAAAGATTGGTTGTCCACAAATGCCCCATTGGATACGAACGCAATCACACCCCTGTCCCCAATTCTATCTGAGGCCCATCTAAACGCCTCAACATAAGAATCATACAATGCTTGCTTTAACTTCGCAGTGGAGTCAGCGGTATACGTACTAGAAATTCTTTCTTCTAGCTTAGGATAGTGTAGGTTTTGGTTATTATCATTTTCTGAGTTTTGTCCAACAGAATATGGAGGATTCCCAATGATTGCAGTAATTGGTACTTCTTGTTGGCGTTTTAAACGTTCGTCATTAGTTCCAAAGTAATCATCGTCTAATGTATCTGTATCTTCAGTCTCGGTACTTTCAAAAGTGTCTGTTAAGACAATCCCTTCAAAAGGAACATAGCCTTCTTCCTTACCGCTTATTTCATTAAAAGTTGCCTCAATATTGATGGCCGCAATATAGTAACTTAATAAAACAATTTCATTCGCATGTAACTCTTGAGTAAATTTACGAGTAATGTCTGCTAAAGAGATTTTTCCAGCATCCATTTGTTCTTTTAAGTATGTCAACGTTCGAACAATAAACGTCCCCGTTCCTGTAAAGGGATCTAAAATATGAACATTCTTACTCGCTAAAGACTTGTCAAAGTGCTTTTTAAGCACATCATCAACGGAATGAACAATGAAATCGACAACTTCAATTGGGGTAAAGACAATTCCTAATCTTTCAGTGGTTGATTTAAATGCAGTTTTGAAGAATTTATCATACAACGTAACAATAATCTTTTGTTTGTCTTCTGCTTTTTCAATACCTTCAGCTCGCATTCTGACGGATTCATATAAAGGCTCTAAGTTTTCTTGTTCTTTAGCAAAACCAGCTTTTTCTAGCTCTGATACTATCGATTCCATCGCTTGGGAGACGGGATTTTGATTTACAAAGCTGTATTCTTCAAAAAGGGCTTCAAAGATAGGCTTGGTAATTAAATGCTGGGAAAGCATTTCCGCAGCCTGATTTTCATCAATACTCTGGTTGATATTATGCTGCAGTGATGAAACGAACTTCTTAAATTCTAGACTAATGGGATCTTTTTTATCGGATAACTTATTTTTAATCCAGCTAATTTGACGCTCTGCAATTTTAGCAACATCTTGTGACCAATTTTCCAGATATTTACGATCACCAACTTTTTGTACAATCTTACCAAAAATGGCGCCCTCAAACTTATCCCACTCCAGGTTTAACTCAGTTTGAACGCTCACTGGATTAGCTATATCAGTGTTTGATTCCCGATCATTCATTTGATCAGGCGCACTTCCTACACCAATGACCTTGAGTTGTTTAGGTTTAGCCATATTCAATTTATCAATCATGGCCTCAAAACGCTCATCGACAGAACGCAACGCGTTAATTACCTGCCAAACAGTTTCATAGTTCTTGTTATTATCTAAAATGGTTTCAGGGGTTTCATCTGTTGGAATTACGATAGGTAAAATAATATAGCCATAGTCTTTACCTTCAGCCTTACGCATAATACGACCAACCGCCTGTACAATATCCACTTGCGATTTTTTAGGTGACAAGAAAATGACTGCATCTAGCGTTGGAATATCAATTCCTTCTGTCAAGAAGCGCACATTTGAGACAATTCGTGCTTCATCTGCTGGTTTATTTGGATTAGCTAACCAATCTAAAATTTCTCCTTTTTGGAGCGCGTTCATTTGACCATCTGCATGCCGCATTGATAGATGAACAGACTGCTCATCAACAGCATTACCAATGTAGTCATTAACAACATCTTCAAACTGATCCGACACCTTTTTTGATTCTTCAATTGTCCTAGTAAAGGCTATAGCACGCTCTAAAGGGGCTCCATCATAAGGGCTATTCTTTACCGGATTCTTGTATCCATTACGACGCATCATACCATTCCAAATACCAACAATTCGGCCAACATCGTCAATGTTTAAACCATTTTCAGGGTCAGCCAGTGTTCGTTGCATATCTTTTTGAATTGCGGCCTCATCAACTGCTAAAACCATTACTTTGTAATCTGTTAAGATACCATGCGACACAGCTTGCCCAAATCCCATACGGAAAAATACTGCTCCATATTTACTTTCATCGTCCATAGAGGCTAGTAAGATACTTTTTTCTTTAGCATTCCTCTTGGCACTTTCACCAAATATTTTTGGTGTCGCTGTTTGATACATACGCTTAAGGCCTTGGACATTACGGTTACTATGAACTTTGGCAAAAATACTAGCTTCTTTGGTAGATTCGTGAGCACCAGTGGTGCGATGGGCTTCATCAGAGATGATAAAGTCAAATTCTGGCAGTCCTTTTTTCTGTGCCTCACCAATCACATCAATACTTTGATAGGTACTGAAAATAACGACCATATCAGTTGGTTGACCTTCTTCAAAATCACGCCAATTTTGTAGTATTTTTTGACTAGATGTTGTTGCTGGATAACCAATATCAGCAGCCTTAATATCTTCATTTCCATCTGTACCACGAGAGGCATCACGATCTGATGTCACGGCCATACTTGTCATGGTCAGTTCAGTATCATTGTTCCACCCACGCAATGTTTGCGTCAATAATTGAATACTTGGGACTAAGTATAGAACTTTAAACGGCGTAGATTGCGCTTTAGCTAGTGCTTCAGCAATTTTTAGACTAGTAAAGGTTTTACCAGTCCCTGGCGCCATAATTAACTGCCCGCGATCATGCTCTTTAAAATGATTAAGTGCGTTCTCTTTAGCCGTTTGTTGGTAATCACGCAACTGCTTTGGCTTTTTAATAGTTACTTTCTCAGGTCGTTCAAAATTAAATTGTGACCAGTCAATTTGAGAGTTGCGTAAATCAGACAACCCAATAATTTCAATACCTTTTTCATTTTGCTCAATCGTTTCACGAGCATTGATGTTCCATTCATCGACTGTCGAAACAATCAAACCATGTTGATAGTAGCTTTTACCTAGTTCAGCAACAAATGAATTAATAGAATCCTTACCAACCTTATGGGTATAGAACTTTGCTTGAATTGCGACTAAATCACCATTTTTCTGTTCGGCAACTAAATCTACACCAGTATCTTTTTTAGAAATGCCGTAATCATCAGGAACATCTGATAATAACCAAACATTTTGATACAACGCCTTGTAAGTTGGTTCATGTTTTAAGTAAGCTAATACGAGTTTTTCAAAAAGCGTGCCCCTTTCACGTTGGACATCACCTGCAGCTTGATTAATTTGCTTGATTAAATCATTGAAAGTATGTGTATTCATTAAATTCTCCTACCAAAGTGCCACCATTTTTTATTTTGCTTTTGAGGCAGTTCTTTTATATTTTTTACCGAAGCTCCCGGCTGAATAGAATCGTCTTTTTCACTGTCCTGTGTTAGCATATTTGACGATTTTAAGTCATTTATTTCTGTCCTATATTCCTCTAATAGTTTTTTATCTTGTAATGCTAAACGCTGTTGCTGATCTAGAAGATTTTGTGTTTGTTTTTGAACTTCTAATAAACTTTTTATCTGTTCATCTTTTTCTTTTATGGAATCTATCACATCTAAGTAAACATCATAATCAACAAGTCTATTTGTCGATTCACTTGTTGATGACTTGTTATTTTCAAATCCCATCAAAGCCTTTATATTTTTGACATCTTGGGCGTTCAAAACATACCTATTGCCTTCCTTATTTGGCGTTTTGCTTGGCGATAATTTGGCGATAATTTGTTGAATTCTTTGCTTTGAAACGCCCAATTCATCAGCAAGTTCTCTAATTGTTTTAGGCATTATTTCCAAACCCCTTTCGGAGTTCAGCAAGTGCTTCTTTTCGTGCTTGATCTCTTATTTTTTTATCGTGCTCGGCCTGTTTATCAGCCAATGCTTGTTTCTCAGTAGAGCCTAAAGTTAGCCCCTTAACCTTGTCAATGGCGCGCCATTTTTCCTGTTCTGTTAATTCACCATTATGCTGAATGTTAAAGAGTTTTTGACGTTCATCTTGAAATTGACCTTGTGAGAAGTCGTTAGCGTCTTTCTTTTCAGGCTTCCAAGTAAAAGAATACCCAATCACTGGTTTCCCGCGGCCTTTACCATATTTTTTTCTAACCGTTAGGCCTCTAAAAAGAGGCGTAAGTTCCTCTTTGATGGGTTTTAAAACGGATTGATTTATATTGCTACTTTTATAGCTTTTAGGGACATCTAATAGCTCGTTAAAGTCTGCAACTGAAAAGTAAGCGTACCCAGTAGTTCTAAATTGTTTTAGTAACCGAAACATGGTTTTTGCGTAGCTACTTTTTAAATCTCTGAATTCTGATAAAGCATAACGAACCCAACTTTCCAGCTCATTTAATAATTTTATAGCTTTGGGGTAAATTTTAATATCAACATAAGGATCATCAGCATGGCCGTTTATCTCAAATTCGGTAAACATAACAAAAAATTCACGATTCAGCCCATCTTTACTACGTCTTCCAAAGCGTAAGCCTAAAATTTTTTGATAAGTACTTTCAATATCGTCAATAAATCGGTTATTTGCTGTAGGTTTATATGCACTTAATTCTTTTAATTGATCAAATGAAAACCTTACAGTTTCGTCACCCTTGTCACGCATTCTAGAAACTATTGAGAAGAATAAATTCATTTCAACAGGAGTGAATTTTCGAAGTGGGATTGTATTTAATTCAGGATCATATTTAACAATTTCATTACTCAAATGAAGCACCTCTTTTAATGAATATGGTTTTATGAATATATAATACTACAAAACTCTATCTATAAACAGACAAAACTCTATCTATAAACAGACAAAACTCTATCTATAAACAGACAAAACTCTATCTATAAACAGACAAAACTCTATCTATAAACAGACAAAACTCTATCCATAAACTCCTGTATTCCCTGGGAGAGTAAGGCTCAAGAGGGGTCTAAAAGAGGTTTAAAAGAGGTTTATAAAAGAGGTATATAAGAGGCACCACTGTACGAGATACAAACCTAAAACAAAAAAACACAAAGGAGTGAGCCAAAAAACAGCTCACATTAAACTCCAGTCGCTATGCTCCTTGCGCCTCACACTGTTCGTTGCCTAAAAGGTGTGGCAAGCCACATTAATTCGGGCGCTGACGCCCCGAACCCCGTCCAAGTTGAGCCAGCTTGACCGCTTTTTCACTCGCCGTTAGGCAGGAAAGCAAAGTTTTTGTAGAAACTTTGGCTTTCGCCATTTCAGTGTTAAGACTGGTTAAGAGCTGTCAATTCCTTATGCTCCCACGCTGCGCTCGTCCGCTACCATTGACAGCAAACGGTTAGTTTTTTTGAATTTCAACAAAAACTCAACTGCTATGCTTATTTCTAAAGACCTTATTTTTCGTTTCTAGCGATTTTAAGACTATTTATATATATTTATACCAAAGCGAAAATAAAAAGCCCTCAGCAGGCTTTTAGAGGGCTAAATAACGAAACCAGGACGATTAATAATATCTTCTTGTCTTTTTTGCAAAATATAAGTATATAGGGAATCATAAAAATTCTTTTTGATCTCGTCAGGTTCATTGACAGAAGCTTCAAACAATTCTTGAATATCAACTTGCCAAGGATCAGCAAGCATTTCATCAATTGGTTTTAATACTTTCTTTTAGTCCAGCTTGATTACTCCTAACATCAAAATAATGATTTCAGTTTAGATTTACAGATTTTACAGTACCGTTATTCCAATTTTGTTACCAAACTCATAAATATTCTTTGCACAGAACGATTAAAAAAATTTGGCTTAAAACAGTGGGATCTGCAACACTTTTTAAATATTTAAAACATAACAACTGAAACTTGAAAGCTAATAATCACGCCAAAGGCGTGTGGTTATTGGCTTTTTTGGCAAAAAAATAAACGCAAGCTCTCCTGCGTTGTATACTTTAGTCGACCAAAACCAAGATACAAAGGAGACTTACGTCATGAATATTATAAGACAAAAAAATACAGAAAACGAGCTTCACAATATTGTTCATCAATTTACTTCCCTCATTGGTCTATCTAAACTCACCAAGTTGGTGAATTATCGCCGGCATTCAGAAATCAGCTTGATGAAGGTCATTGAATGGCTGCTCACGACAAAGTTCCTGGGACGCTCGCTTTATCGAGCCCATGAAACACCTAACTTTACCAGTCGCACCGTCAGAAATAATTTGAACGATGGCCGGATCAATTGGCAACGCTTGATTTGTCAAGTTGGGAGTCATTTAATCAAGCATTTACGACCGTTTATTGACCGCCGGCGGCGGTTAGCATTGATCATTGACGATACACTCTTTTCCCGTGAGTACGCCACCCAAACCGAATTACTAGCGCGAGTCTTTGACCATGACAAACAGTTATATATTAAGGGATACCGGGCTTTAACTTTGGGTTGGAGTGACGCCAATACATTCTTACCGATCAACTTTGCATTAATGTCTTCCAAGAAGCCACAAAACGTCCTTGGAAAATCAGCTAAAACAACCGATCAACGAACAATTGCTGGCCGGAGACGTCGCCAAGCACAGCAAAAAATGAACCTCGTTTCATTGCAACTTGTCAAGCAAGCCCTCGCAAATGGCGTTCTAGCTGACTATGTGTTATTTGATAGCTGGTATAGCTCACCAAAAATGTTCTATGAATTAACCAAGTTGGGATTAAACGGCGTGGGCATGCTTAAACGGTCCAGCAAAATTTACTATCAATATCGCGGACGGCAATATTCAGTTAAAGCATTATACAAGCGACTGCAGGCCTCAAAATATCAACCCAAGCAAGCTTATCAATACAGCTGCTTTGTCGAAGCGCACGTCGGGAACCAAAAATTCAAGCTTCGCTTGGTATTTGTGGCTAATCGGGCCCGTCAAGATGACTACCTAGTACTGGCAACGACTCAGTTAGGCCTTCAGCCACAAGAGATCATTCAACTATACGCCCGAAGATGGCAAATTGAGAATTACTTTAAAGTTGCCAAGCAATACTTGCGGCTCGACAAATCACAAGTTCAAAATTATGACGGGCTTTGTGGGCATTTAGCAATTGTCATGATGACTTATGACCTATTAGCTTGGCAGGAACGGCAAAATCAGGATGATCGCACCATTGGGGATTTATTCTTTATAATGAACGAAGCCATGCCAGATATTGAGTTGTCTCAAGCACTGGTATGGCTTCTAAATTCGTTAAAAACGATTATTAATCATGAAGTTTATGCAAGAAGAGCCCAAATTATTCAGATGATGAATCAGTTCTTCACATTTTTGCCGAAACGGTTAGTTTCGCTGTTAACAGCAAGCTAAATGGTTAAATTAATTAAAATATGCCCTGTGATACCAAGGGATCAGTCTGTCTTCATACTTTCAAGTTTCAGACATAACAATCTTAGTTAGGTGCAAACATAAATTGAATTAAAAATACAGTCAATTCAACAATAGCAGAAATTGATTTTATGGTTATCAGCAGACCGAGTGAAACGAGGCCAATGCGCACTTACACATAGAATTTATTCTATGTTGTGCTAGACCCATTAAAAACCTGTATCAGAAGTCGCCGTTGGCGACAACTAAAAATCCAAATAAAACTAACCAAAATCAATTTGATCTAACATACTTTCGGTACTTGCTTGGTCTAAGCCTAAATAAGCTAGAGTCATGGCTTCACTTGAATGATTTAATAAGTGCATGACTAAGCCAATATTGTAATTTGATTGCGTGTAAACACGATAAGCCCCAGTTTTGCGCATCGTATGAGTACCTAGATAATTAATTCCTAATAGATCGCCAACCTTACTCATAATTTTGTAGAACTGTTTTTCCGTGATATGGCGTTCTGGGTGTTGAATGGAAGGAAAGAGCCATTCAGAGGCTAGTCTATGATCAAGTAGCCATTGACGGTACAATAAGAGCTCTGTTTGAACCGGTTTAAGGTACAAGGTATTAGGTTTACCCGTTTTTCGATCGTGAATGAACGCATTTTGTTTAATAGAACCGTCCGGATTAAAAATATCGGTTTGTTTTAAGCCCATAACGTCACTCACTCGCAGTAGCGTCGCTTTACCAACTTGAAAAATCGTATAGTTACGTCGGCCAGCTTTAAAGTTATTGAGTAACGTATCTTGAACCTCTTTAAGAACGTTTGAATCTTTGATGGGTAAGACAACTTGTTGCATGTAAATGACCTCCAGTAAGAATATTTGCATTGCGTATCTACATGGGATATACTTGACTTGTAATAATAATTTAGGAGGGGAAAATATGGAACTTATTAAAGAACAAACACGCTTAGCAAAGTGGGGAAACTCGAAAGCTGCTAGAATTCCTAGCCAAATTATTAAACAACTGAAATTAGATGATAACCAAGATATGACAATAACCATTGAAAATGGATCAATTGTTTTAACACCAATAAAAAAGAACCCAACCAATATTCACGAACTATTTAAGGATTGGAAAGATGACGGGAAAAGGGATCACGAGCTTGATTGGGGAAAGTCAGAAGGTAATGAACTTCAATGGTAAGCCAAGGTGATATATTTTATGTTAACTTTAATCCAAGCCGTGGTCATGAACAGATGAATAAGCGACCAGCCATTGCTCTAAGCAATGATCTAGTCTGTCAGACAAGTAACATGACGATTGTGGCTCCAATTAGCAGTACCAAGCGTAATTTTCCAATGTATCATCGACTAACTAGTAGTCAAACAGTATATGGAAAAGTATTATTAGATCAAACCATAGCCTTAGATTTACGGGCAAGACATGTCACTGATGAAACTATTGTCGATCATGTATCGCGTGAAGAACTAGAAGAAATAATCACTTTGTACAAATTATTGTTTAGTATTGATGACAAATAGAAGAAGTCATTTTTTTAATATTAAAACAAATAACCCCCAAGATCTATATTATAGATTTTGGGGGTTATTCTTTCAATGTTTTTGAGGGGTTATTTGTATATTATAGACCCTATTTTTTTGTATCTAGTTTCGCCTTCAAGAACTCAGCAGTCATTTGTGTTAGCGGTTCACCTATTGCTTTTTTATAATTATATCCAAGGAGTTGAAGAGTCTTCAGGGTATCTGAATTCAATAAATCAAGTACTATGTCTATAGATTTTTCATCTTCTTGTTCTCCCGATTGGGAAAGCGGCTTAATAATTTTTAGGACTGTACTGACAGTGTTATGTAAACTTTCAATATCAGAATCACTAATCGTCACTTGTTCTAGGCGCTCTTTATAATTACGTGCAGTTAACTCTAACTTATTTTTATCCCGTATTGTCAATCTAAGTGCAACAGTTTCTAGTCCAATCCTATAAGTGGTACACAGCTTAGAGTTCCGGCATCAGTTCCGCCGCACTCCGGTAGCCCAAGATACGACGAGGCCGGCTGTTGAGTGCGTCCTGGAAGCTCTGAATATCAATGATGTCGTAATGGTGGAGTGAGCGACCTTTCGGAATAAACTCTCGTAGAAGGCCGTTCTGGTTCTCATTTGTTCCGCGCTCCCATGGTGAGTACGGATGAGCAAAGTAGACATCAGTTCCTTCTACTGAATCTAGTTGTGCGAACTCACTGCCGTTATCAAAGGTGATGGTGGTGAAGTATTCCGCACCGTAATCATCAATGATGGACTGAAGTCCCACCTTACAGGTACTTGCTTTGTAGTTAGCGAGCTTGATGATGATTTCGAAGCGACTCGTCCGCTCTGTCAAAACCAGCAACGCAGGTTCGCTATCAACGCGCTTACCTTTCACTAAATCTCCTTCCCAATGCCCCCCTTGCCGACGGTCTTGAACTTCAATGGGTCTTTCATCAATCGAGGTACCAAGCTTTGTCTTATTGGTGCGGGTATGGGAATGGCTTCGTTTAATTCGCAAGCTGGGTTTGCGCGGTAAGTCGTGGGTCCGTAGTTCGAATCTACCGGCCTCAATATCCCGGTAAACCGTTGGTGTTGAAGGAACAACCTCGTCTGCGTGTTCCCGTTTGAAGGTGTGCACGAAGCTGTCCACACTGTGTACGCGTGGACGTTGCTTGATGGCAGCGGCACAGGCGGCGTAGAACTCGGGGTTCTTCTCAAGCATCGTCTTGGGGCGACACCGCTCCCGCCGCTGAGCGTGCAGATAAGCTGCCGTATCAGCAAAGTAAATCAACGCTACCTTATGCCCGGGAATTCGCTGTAGAACGGAGCCACGAGTGATCTCACGCGAAATAGTACTACGAGAGCGGTTGAGTTCGCGGGCAATCCGTGCTTGGGAGAATCCCTGATTGAGCAGAGTTTCAATGCGAACGCGATCAAAATTTGATAGTTGTTGGTAAGCCTTAGAGATGGTACGCTTGATGTTGGTCATGATGTGCCTTTCTTATGTGCTTGGTTGCTTATAAGAATAGGTCATCATGGCCTTTTTGGTCTATTTAATTATGTGTTGCACTTAGATTGTAAACGCGGGAACTTATTTTTATTATCTAACAAATCATTGACCAGCTGTTCATAATCTGTTACTTGCTTTTTTAAATCATGATTGGATTTTATTTGTGTAATTTTGTTGGTAACTTTTTCTACAGTTACTTCAGTAATTGCTTTAGCAAATGCCGTATTTAGTGTTAATAGTGTCTCATCCATTTAAAATCATTCCTTTTCCAATAGTTCAAATTCTGGTAATTCATCAATTAATTCAAGTGTCCGCATACTTACCGTAATAACAGATAGTAAGAGATTTAAAATATACTTAGGGTTATCACTGAAATAATTAGGATCATCTACAATGCCTGACTTATTATCCTTCTTAACTTGATACTGATCGATAATCCACTCAATCGCTGGTCGCCCGTTAACTACATACTCATATGATCTTTCAGGAATATTACGAATTACAATACTTTCATTGTAAATAATTGTAGAGCGATCGTTTACAGACTTTCCGCCAACCTTAACCTTCTTAAATTTCATTTTTTTAACTGTATAGTTTGATGTTGATTCAACAACCTCAACGCTGTCCAATGGATTTTGATTCTCGTAATTTAAGTGTAAGTCAATCAACTCTTTTCCGATACGAACATATTCATCAGCATCCTTAAGCTTTGGTATTCTAGCTAATTCTTTATTTAGATTATTAGCGTACTTTTCTTTATAC
>NZ_CP014878.1:0-31925 GCF_001663675.1 Loigolactobacillus backii | reverse complement strand
GATTGAGCAGCCCTCTTCGTATCACTGGCACTGCTTGCTACAGTAGCTGCTGATTGAGTAGCACTCTTCGTATCACTGGCACTGCTTGCTACAGTAGCTGCTGATTGAGCAGCACTCTTCGTATCACTGCACTGCTTGCTACAGTACTGCTGATTGAGCACCTCTTCGTATCACTGGCACTGCTTGCTACAGTAGCTGCTGATTGAGCAGCCTCTTCGTATCACTGCATGCTGCTACAGTAGTGCTGATGAGCTTGTTCACTAGTGTTTACAGTGGCGGCAGTTGAGTTCCCTGAGGTGGTATCAGCATGAACTGCTACCGTTGATACCCCACCGAAGACAAAAAAAGACAGTGTAGCAATTGCGGCAAAAACGAATTTTTTGCCATCTTTATACATTTTATAATGTAATTTCTTTTCTCCCATTATAAATTCCTTCCCGCTCAATTATATTGAGCTAATCTACTTTTAATCTATTTTTAATTATATACTCATAGAATAAGAATGACATGCCTAAGTCTGCAAAATAAAGCACTTTTTTGTAAATAGTCAGGGAGATATCATGAATCAGTCAACTTTTCAGCTACTTGGTAATGTTGCTTCAGCAGATTTCTACCTTTGTGAAGGCAGTGATATTACTTTAATATCTGATAATAATGCCTATAATATGAAAGCTTTAGCCCAAGAAGCGCTTAAACTGCGTGTTCCTAATTCTTTGACCGTTATTGATCTAAACAACTTCTACGTTGGTATGATCCCTATTGATCATAATCAGATATTGACCATGATTCCTCATATTAACACCACCATTATCCCATTCAATTATCAGGAAATCACTAATTTTATCGGGTCTAGAATTTTTGGTGTTGGAAAGTATTTCCATTCCAAAAGTACTAGGCCCTAATTTAAAAAGCCATTGATAATGGATCAAAAACGGCCAATAGGGTATACCCTAATGGATATAATTTATGAAGTGATTGCATGTTTAATTTTTGTTTGAATTAATTATAAAATTTACCGAGTCAACAAATAAGAATTTGTTGACTCGAGGTTTTTTGTCGTTAGTTCCTTTATGATCCAACAATTCTATATACTTTTATCCATCAGTTCTAGCTACAAATTATATTGAACATATTTTAAACCAGAGAATGTGAATCATGAAATAATCTATTTTAACAGAGTATAATTATAAAAGAGAATGCATTTTAGAAAAGAGGGAAATCTATGTATGATTGTTCAAGAAATTTCAATGAGTTTTATCACACAAAAGTCATACTTCCAGAAAAAAGTCAAAATGAATTAAGGAAAAAAAGAAAGACTAATATAAAAAGATTAAAATCCGGTTTATCAGAATACAATTCTGAAAACAATACTGGCTTTAGAATTTCTGAGGAAAGAATACAGGGTAGCATGGCTATGCATACTGTGGTACAAAATGATGAAAATGATTACGACATAGATGTTGGAATAGTATTTGAGTCAGATAATCTTGACGAAATAGGACCCCATGCTATCAAAAATATATTGGAAAATGCATTAAAAAGAAAGATGGGGCAATTTGCAGTTGAACCACTCGTAAAAACTAGTTGTGTTCGCATGGAATATTCAAATGGTTATCATGTTGATTTTGCAATTTTTAAGAGGTCTAAAATTTATTTGGAAAATGAGTACACTTACGAGCATGCAGGGGCTAAATGGTCTACAAGACATATTAAGGCATTGGAAGAATGGTTTAATACAGAGACATCAAAAACAAATGACAATTTAAGAAAAATAGTTCGATTGTCTAAAATGTTTTGCAAGTCTCGGAAAACGTGGAAAAATATGCCAAGTGGATTAATTCAAACTGTTTTATGTGATGAAGCGATTACTAATGACTATTCCCGAACAGACGAATTATTTTACTATACAATGAAAAAGATTGTTGACAGATTGAATGTTAATCTAGAAGTTAACGCACCAGTTGATAATGAAAGAAAGTTAGTAATACGAGATATAGATTATACTAGGGTTCAAAATTGGAAGAATCGTCTTGAAAATGAATTAACAAAATTGGATGTTTTATTTAATCCCGATTGCACATTTGCAGAAGCAGTTGACGCTTGGG
Source organism: Loigolactobacillus backii (assembly GCF_001663675.1). NCBI lineage: Bacteria > Bacillati > Bacillota > Bacilli > Lactobacillales > Lactobacillaceae > Loigolactobacillus > Loigolactobacillus backii. Next base: position 29,820 of record NZ_CP014878.1, on the reverse strand, counting down.
GGCTTTTTTTTAATCACTCATACTGGAAAGAGCTAAACATGCACGAAACCAGAAAGAGCCTTAGAGAAGATACACAAGAAGTATTTAATAATACAGAAGAGCACATTGAAGATAAATATCTCGTCAATGAACATTATGATGTTAGTATCAACTGTAAGATATCCGGAAATGGAATCAGACCAATGCCCATTGAAAAATATCTAGATTCGTATTTTGCAAAATTCATTCCGCATAACTTTTCTGTAACATGTAAGATAGATCATGCTGATTGTCCACCATTCGACAAAGTATTATGGAAGGTATTAAATGTGGGTAAAGAATCTGTGAAACGAAACGATATTCGTGGACAGATTCTGGACAGGGGTGAAAAGATAACAGAAAACACGATTTTTCGTGGTCAACATTATATTGAGTGTTATTTGATTAAGAATGACATATGTATTGCTATAGGGCATGTAGATATCCCTATTGGGTAAGAATAGGTGGTGAAAGTAAAGTGAAAAAAGTAGCGAAGCTAATTGGACTTAGTATAATTTTATTAATACTTATATCTATATCTACATTAATCGATCAAAAACAGTCCTCGTTTGCAGTCGTAAATAAAGTACTCACTCTATTTATTGGTGCTTGGTTTCCCAAACTATTTCGGTATTCTGTCGATTTGGTTGACAATGATAACTGGAAAGCATCACAACGCAAGCTTGAAAGAGCTGGTATTTTGAAAAAGAATACCATTATAAGAATATCATTTGCGTATTTGTTTAGAATTAAAGTTGATGGAAAGTATTTCTTGGTCCCCAATACACGCTCTCATAAATATCAACCAGTAGGTGGCGCATACAAGTTTTGTAATGAAGAGGCACAATATTTAAGTAATAGCATGTCAGTTGAAAATGATGATAGAGTACCTGTGAATAAAACTACCCAAAATGATTATAGATTATTAGTAAAGAATAAACATTTAAGAGACTTTGTAAAAAGGTTCGACATTACTGAACATAGGGAAAATGGATCAAACCTTAGTAGGGAGTTCGAAGAAGAAATATTTTCAACTGGCATTTTGACTAAAAAATCATTTGGAAGTAATTTATCATATAGGTATTGTGGAAGACACATGACTGATATCCAGTATGGTAGTATATTCAAACACTTTGAATTACTTTTGGCAGATATTTTTGAAGTTCAATTATCGGAAAAACAGGAAGAACTATTTAGAACTTTGATGGAGGAAAAATCTGACAAATATTATTTTGCGACCTCTGATGAAATAAAATCTTTTGGGGTATCAACCGTAACTAACAAATTCACAGACAACATTGCAACTCATACTCCTAAAATAATCACTGAAAACACTGAAAAACTTGGTAAGAGAGAGAAATCCAGCCCCCAAATAGAGGTTTCACTCAATTAAGTTCATTTCAAAAAATGCTACCTGTTTATAATTATAATTGAAGTGGTAGATTGCAATAGAGATCATTAGGTACCAACTGAAATAAATTAGGTGCAACCATTGAAACGTCTCCTTAAGATTATTTCTATGTCAAACAAATACTAACACTCCACCTAGATTGGTGTTACTACTAGTTTATCTGTATAATGAATCGAGTAGAGAAGTTAAGGCGGTGGCTATTTTCAATCGGAGGTGGTGCTTATGGTGTTAAACCTTTAAAGCCCATAAATCCTAACGAAAGGAGTAGCCTAAGTGTCCGTTGCGGACGCTTTACAATTAATGCTGGCTTTCGGTACCTTTACCGTGGCCTTAATTGCATTAATTGTTGAGCTGATCAAAAGTCAGCAAAAAAAATAACCGCCTTAGCTTGGCACAGCTAGCGGTTATTTTTAGTCGTTAATTAATGCCGCCGTCTTAAACGGCTCTACATGGGAAGTCCTGTTCTAGCGGGGCTTCCTTTTTTATGTCTCCATTATAGCATGACTATAACTGACTTTCGACTATTTTTAATCAGATTTCTAGCAGTTTTTTAGAGAACACATGTTTGCTTTATATACTACAATACAGGTAAAAGCTAACGGAAGTGATCTAAATGTTTTTTGATGATGAACCGCATGGCGTGTTCTTCTTAATCGATAACAAGTCCTTTTATGGTGCGACACGTTCTTAGGTTAAAAGTCTAAGCACGTGAGGTTCTTCCTCACGGAGAACTAATATTTCAAGTAGTGGAATGATGGGGTAACGCCCTGAAACGCTCCCCCTAATACTCCGACTGGTGTAAGCATGGATTTAGCCATCTTGGATCAGAAGCTCGGTGAAGTCGGCTGAGAGTTGCCGTAATCGAAAGAACGAAAACCGTTCAGAGGTGAATGGTGCAACCTATAGTCCGGAGTCTTAAAACACCTATGCTGAGAATGTGCTCAATAGCACTGACGAACTTGCGAATGTACAGGTCTAAAAGATTGAGGTATAGAAATGTATCTTACCCTATAGCGACATGCTGGAATGAGGGTTCACTACGGTAAAGTAAGACTCGTAGATATGAAATGAGAGCGTAAAATATCTTGTGTAAATGCATAAAAGATATTTTACGCTCTCATATTAAATTATGAAGCCTAAATGCTAATCTGTTCGCGTATAATAAACTAGTGAGTAATTTAAAGGTGGGGGAAGGAATGTTTTTATGTTGGAACTGTCATTTGAAAAAGAAGTTGTTAAAACCTTAACGACTGGAAGCAATCAATGGGTGGAACGAAAAGACCTATATGGTGCGACGCCGGATCAATTATGGGCTAATTTTCGTGATAAATTAAATAACAATAACTATGCTAAATTGCAGGGATACCCCCTAACTGATACCGAATTTAATCAAGTTAAACGGGCGATTGAAGTCCGAACACCTTACGAAGCGGCTAAATTACTAGCCGCCGAAAATGGCATTGGCAAAGTGGAAGTTGAACGTGATGATGCTAAGCTGGGCACGGTGACACTCGAGTTATTTTGGAAAGCGGACGTCGCTGGCGGTAAATCTAGTTATGAAGTGGTCCGACAAGCAGTGCGACCACGGTTAGCTGGTACTCAAGATGTCGATCCTGATCGCCGTTTTGACGTAACCCTATTGATTAATGGGTTACCCTTAATTCAATTGGAACTAAAAAAAGCCACGGTCGAACTTAACCAGGCTTTTAATCAAATTGAAAAATACGCACAGGAAGGTAAATATACGGGAATTTACTCGCTGCTGCAAATGTTTGTGATTATGACACCAGATAGTACGGCGTATTTTGCGAATGCCGAACCGGATCATTTCAATAAAGCCTTTTTGTTTAATTGGCGGACTCGCGATAATCACCCCGTGGAAAACGGCTTAGCGTTCACGCGCCAAGTCCTTAATATTCCCATGGCCCACAAAATGGTCAGTGAATATACGGTCATCGACCAAGAACGTCAGAGCTTAATTCTCTTACGGCCTTATCAGATTTATGCGATTGAAGCCGTGATGCACCGGATTCATGACCATCAAGATGGCTTTGTTTGGCATACCACGGGTTCTGGTAAAACACTCACCTCATATAAAACCGCTAAATTAGCTGCGCAAGATCCTGGTGTCGACAAGGTCATCTTTTTAGTTGACCGGCGGGATTTAGATGAACAGACAACTAGTAACTTTAGTGCCTATGCCGCCAATGATGATATTGCCATTAACGAAGCGCAAAACACCGGTGATTTAATGCGTAAGTTGCAACAAAATGACGGTAAAGTCTTGGTCACCTCGATTCAAAAACTCCATCGGGCGGTCAAAAAAACGCAAGCCCAGCTGGCAACCGGTAAGCAATCCCGCTTTAGTAAGACTTTAAAGCAACGGGTGATCTTCTTTGTTGACGAAGCCCACCGGTCGCAGTTTGGTAAGATGCAAAAGGAAATTCGGGCAGCGTTTGTCAACAGTAATTGGTATGGTTACACCGGCACCCCTATCTTTAATGAAAATAAGAAACAGCTCAAGGGGGATCTAGCAGTTACAACTGAGGAGCTATTTGGTAAAGTCTGTCACGTGTATAACTTGCGAGACGCCTTAGAGGACCAAGCCGTGTTACCGTTTAACGTCGAACATGTAACAACGATTGGCAAAGATACGTTAATAACCCGGGCCCTCGAGAAAGAAACCCAGCGCGTCAAAACACGTCGCGATAAGCAAGGCCGCCTGCTGAGTACAGCTGATGAAGCAAAAATTCAAGCCAAGATTCAAGCGATGTCAGTAAAGGACTTGGAAGAAACGTATTTAACTCCGGCTGACTTTGAGACCGATGAACATATTAACCAAGTTGTTCAATATATTTTACAAAAAGGCCCGCGCAAAACGAGTTTGGGTCATGGCAACTATAATGCTATTTTGACCACCAGTTCCATTGAAATGGCGCAACGCTATTACCAAGCCTTTAAGGCCGCTAAAAGGGCCACTCACAATCAGCTAGATCCTGATTGGCCCCGAATTGCGATTACTTATTCATTAAGTGAAAACGAAGATCAGAGTGCGCAAAAACATGACCAAATGGCCACCATTTTAAAAGATTATAATCAGCAGTATCACACTAATTTTGATTTAACTGATTTGAATCTCTACAACGAAGATGTCGCGAAACGGGCCGCCCGGCGTGAGGCGGTCTTTGCTCATTTGCAAACGGATCAAGAAATAAATTTAGTGATTGTCGTACGCCGTTTATTAACAGGTTTTGATGCCCCTCGGCTAAACACGCTCTTTGTTGACCGCACCTTAGCTTATCAAGAACTCATTCAAGCTTACTCACGCACTAACCGGCTCCAAAACCGAGAATTAAAACAAGAGGGTCAAATCGTGACCTTTCGGGTGCCGGCAATCATGGAAGCTAATGAACGTGAAGCTTACAAGTTATATAGTGGCGAAGGCTCGTTTAATGTCATCATTCGTCCCACTTATCAGCAGGCCGTCTTAAAATTTCAAAAGGCTGTGGTGGATTTAAAAGCCATTGCTCCAACGCCGACGGCTGCCGATGACCTTAAAGGAACTACTGCCAAGGTACAGTTTGTGAAAGCCTTTCGCCAAGTGAATCAACAATTGAATTCCTTATCCATGTACAACGATTTCACTTGGAAAAATAGTGAAAAGGCCTTTGGTATTGCTCAGCCCGAAGTAGAATCCTATACGGGTAAATATCTGCGGATTAAAGCGGCGGTTACTAACCAAGATCCTGATATAGTCCCCGAAGAATTAGCTGCCTTAGACTTTTCCTTAGCCGTTGGTTCAGTCGTCTTGGTGGATTATGATTATTTGACGCAATTAATTCAAGATTGGATTGATGAACAGCAACAGTACACGACACCTGATCAAGCCCAAGCGCATATGACGGATTATCTGCAAAATAGTGCCAAAGTACAGGCTAGTTTGAATAAATTAGCGGAAACGCAACCGCAACAGGCCCAGTTAATTCGCGAAGCCATGCCTTATATTGAGCAACAAATGCAACAGTCTCAGCAACAGAGCACCCCAAATCAAGTGCCAGTAGCGTTGAATGCTCGGGAGTTGGTGGCTGATTACGCCCAGAAACAATTGGTCAAAAAAACGACGACCTTTGCCCATACGTGGGGCTTAGATCAAGCAGCCCTATTACGGGTGGCACGTGAACACACCGTGGGTACTGATGAATGGCATCATGAACAAGAATTAACGCAGTCAGCGAATTTAGCAGCGGCCTTACAAGCTCAAACTACCACTGGACCGAAGATTCCAGCTATTTTGCCACTATACCGGATTAAGTCCCAAAACGCTTGGCGACAGTTTATTGAACACGATTTAGCAATCTATTTACAAAAATAAGTGAGGTTAAACAATGTCAGAAAAAACAACACAAGCTAGTCAACTTGAAAGCGCCCTATGGAATGCGGCCGATGTCTTACGCGGGAAAATGGACGCCTCTGAATATAAAAATTATTTATTAGGGTTAATTTTTTATCGGTTCCTATCTGAGAAAACCTTGACGACCTTTAGTGAATGGGCGGGTGAAACCGAAAATGTCACTCAGAAATATGCTCAGTATATGGATCCGCAGTTTGAGTTGGAAGGCGTCTCAGTGCAGCCCAGTTTAGTTGAGTATTTGCAAAACACGCTCGGTTATTTAATTCAACCACAAGCGTTGTACACCACCCTGATTGGCAAGATTCAAGCCCATACTTTTGCGTTAGACGATTTATCTCAAGCACTTCATGATCTGGAACAGTCGACACAAAATCTATCTTCAGCGCAAGACTTTTCGGGCTTGTTTGCCGATGTGGATTTAAGTAGTAATAAATTAGGCAGTTCTTTACAACAACGGAATCAAACTATCAGTGATACCATGTTAGCTTTAAATGCGATTGATCTCGTCCATCATCAAGGCGACGTCTTAGGTGACGCCTATGAATACTTAATCGCGCAATTTGCCAGTGATTCTGGTAAGAAAGCGGGTGAATTTTATACTCCACGGCAGGTGTCCGACATTATTGCCCAGATTGTGACTTATCAGCGCAATGCAGGTGACAAACAAGTTCGAACTATTTATGATCCAGCGGTTGGTTCCGGTTCACTGCTATTAAATGTCGGACAGCACGTGCAAGACCCCAATTTAGTGGGTTATCACGGCCAAGAATTGAACACCACGACCTATAACCTGGCCCGTATGAACCTAATGTTACATGGAGTCTCGTATGACGATATGCACTTACGCAATGGTGACACGTTAAGTAAAGATTGGCCGGTTGACGAGCCTTACTTATTTGATGCGGTCGTCATGAACCCGCCCTACTCGGCACACTGGGATAACAGTGATAAACGCTTGTCTGATCCCCGTTTCCGCGACTATGGCGTCTTACCACCTAAATCTAAAGCCGACTTTGCCTTTCTGCTACACGGCTTTTATCATTTACAAGAGCACGGAACTATGGGCATTGTCTTACCCCATGGCGTGCTATTTCGGGGGGCTAAGGAAGGTAAGATTCGCCAAAAGCTCCTGTTAGATAACCGGATTGATGCCATTATTGGACTACCCGCCAATATTTTTCATTCCACTGGTATTCCAACGTTAATCATGATTTTAAAGAAACACAAAACCACTGATGACGTCTTATTTATTGATGCGTCTCGGGAATTTGAAAAGGACAAGAATCAAAATAAGCTAACGGCAGCCAATATTCAAAAAATTGTGACAACTTATCAAAACCGGCAGGATGTCGATAAATATGCTCATGTGGCCTCACCGGCGGAAATCAAGGAGAATGACTACAACTTAAATATTCCGCGCTACGTTGATACATTTGAACCGGAACCCGACATTGATCTGAACCAAGTTAAAGCTGATCTTAAGCAACTGGACGAGAAAATCAGTCAGAATGAACAAGCCTTTAATGAATTAGCTAGCCAGTTAGTGGCCACCCACGTTAATGACCAGTCAAAACCGGAGGCTCACAATGAAGGATAAACAAGCTAAATATCCGCAATTAAGATTTAAAGGTTTCACTGATCCTTGGGAAAAACGTAAGTTATCTAGCATCTCAGAGCGTGTTACTAGAAAAAACAAAAATAATGAGTCGACTCTTCCGCTAACAATATCTGCACAAGATGGTTTGGTAGATCAAAATGATTTTTTCAATAAGCAAGTAGCGAGTCGTGATGTTACTGGATATTTTTTAGTTAAAAATGGTGAGTTTGCATATAATAAAAGTTATTCAAATGGATATCCATGGGGCGCTATTAAGCGTTTAGATAAGTATGATATGGGCGTTCTATCGACACTTTATATAGTCTTTAGACCTACGAAAATCAATTCTCAGTTTCTAGTTTCATATTACGATACCACTAGATGGTACCGGGAGGTTTCTAAGAATGCGGCAGAAGGGGCTCGTAATCATGGGTTACTAAATATTGCACCTACTGATTTTTTTAATACTCTACTAGTTGTTCCTAAGATAGTAGATGAACAACAAAAAATCGGCTCATTTTTCAAACAGTTAGACGACATTATCGCTCTTCATCAGCGTAAGTTAGATTTGCTCAAGGAACAGAAAAAAGGCTACTTGCAAAAAATGTTCCCTAAAAATGGCGCAAAAGTTCCTGAATTGCGATTTGCGGGGTTTGCTGACGCTTGGGAACAGCGTAAGTTGGGAGACGAAGTTCGAATAGTGATGGGACAGTCTCCTAATTCAGAAAATTATACTGATGATCCTAATGATTATATTCTTGTGCAAGGTAATGCTGACATGAAAAATGGTCGTGTTTTACCGAGAGTATGGACAACTCAAGTTACTAAACAAGCTGAAAAAGATGATCTCATTCTAAGTGTGCGAGCACCGGTTGGAGATATTGGTAAAACAGCTTATGACGTGGTTATTGGTCGAGGTGTTGCTGCCATAAAAGGTAATGAATTTATATTTCAAAATCTTGGTAAAATGAAGTCCGACGGGTATTGGACTAGATATAGCACTGGATCAACATTTGAAAGTATTAATTCTACTGATATTAAAGAAGCTATAATAAGTGTCCCTGCAATTGAGGAACAAGACAAAATCGGTTCATTCTTCAAACTGTTAGATAACACTATCGCTCTTCATCAGCGTAAGCTTGAAAAACTCCAAGAACTAAAAAAAGGGTATCTACAAAAGATGTTTTGCTGATTCTTAATTTGATCAAATTTAGGATCCTATGAAACCCCATGACTTAATTTTTATTGTGCTTGGTCAACACTTAATTCACCTGTATAATGGATTACGCAGGAAGTTTTAAGGGCGGTGGCTGTCTTTTTCCTTGCGAGGTGAGGCCCATGGGAACATGGAATAATCTTCAGGAAGGTTTCACAGTCAATGAGCGTCTTCCAGACACTCTCGTTGATGTTGCTGTTTGGCACGTTTTTAATCGCGCTCCTCAGCTATATCCAGCACTTTACAGCTTTTCACTGACCCCCGACCAACAAGAAGCCAACCACTGAATCACCACTTTGGCCGGTGTTGTTTTTAACCGCCTTTGCACTTGCCGCGCTAAACTAGCCAAAAACAGCGCCGCTTGAATTTGCCGACTTAACCAGAGTTTGCGTTCGCGCAAACTTTTGGTTGCCAAAAAAGCTAGTCTAGGCTGGGTCAATGGTAAAACGATCATCAAGGTGTACGCCGTATTCAATAAATGATGATCGGCTTCGATCTTGCCTACTGAACGCACGGCGTAATCACCGAAGTGCCAGAATGTTTTCATTTCATAAAAATAGGTCTCGATCGCCCAACGTTTTTGATAGTAGGCCAACGCTCGTAGCGCTGGCGCAGGGGCGCTGGTCTCCGGCGTCCGATAGGTGAGCTGGGTCGGATCAACGGCTAGGGTTTCGGTTGTGATCGCCGCTAATTCTTCGGGCGCGCTCGTCGCCATGAACAGACGACAAGTCGTCTTGCGTTGTACGCGGATCATGTAAACTGGCTGGGGCATCAAGCGTGTCAGACACCGCACTATACCGATCTGATCTCCGGCCGAACAAAGATTTAATGCAATATTTCCCAAATGGATCTGGTCACCATATTTCCGCGGCCGGCCGCGCTTACCGGTGCGTTTGGGTAAGCCAAACATGGCGGTATCTTTACGCACATTGGCGATCATAGCTAGATTAGGTTGCGTCATGACCAGTTGGTTGATCTCAGCTTTGGGATACCAACTGTCACACAGTAGGAACACTTGTTGGTCGCTGGCGATCGATTTCAAAGTCGTCTTGATCATTTGCGCCGCTTGCTGGTATTTGGTCGCCTGTTCCGCCTGATAAAGGTGCGTGGCTAACGGCAAGAACGTATAAACTGGCTGGTCATCTTGGTCCCGCTGTGTTGGGATCATCAGACCTAAAGTAACGAAATCATGGGCATTGACGAGCCGCTTACCCGTATGTGCGGCGTGATCGAATAGATATTTGACGCCGGTAAATTTGTGGCCGAACTTGGGTTGGACCGTGTCATCCAGAACCAATAATAAGGGCAAGTCCTGACAAGTAGTGGGAATCAAGGTCAGTAAATACGTCAAGTTGCGCACTTCTAACTGTGGCAAGTGGTCACCGATCACTGCCAAAGCCCGATAAAACGTGTTCAAAGAATGCTTCGTCACCCGGCCCAGAAATTGTTCAAATAAGTGGCGGATCGAGTGGCGGTCACCGATCACTAACAACGCTAGACACAACCAAAAATAGTTAAGGCCCATTGGCTTAGACAAGCCAGCCGCTTTTAAATCAAAAAAATAGGCGTGGAGGGTGGTTAAAAGTGATGATTTTTGATAAAATGAGTTCAACACGAATCCTTCTTTCTAAATGGTTTTTTGTCGAACTCATTTTAGCAAAGAATAGGCATTCGTGCCTTTTTATATCCAAATTTTTTTAAAAAGCTGTAAAGTGCTGCTATATCGACAAGCACCACAAATAAAAAAAGCCGCCCTGTGTAACTTTGGTAGAGGTCACAGGACGAGCTAAAATCGTTTATTAAATTTCTGCCACCGCCTTTGAAGCGGCTTGCATGGGAAGTCTTGTTAGCGCAAGGCTTCCCTTTTCTATTACATTATAGCATGACCTTTAAAAACTGGCTAACGTTTTAGACTTTGATCAAGTTCGGATTCGGGTTGTTTGATCTCCGGATTCTGTTCAGCAAATGCTTGCAGTTGTTTTTGAGTTCGCTTACTGATTTTCTGGTGTACATCATTTAATTTATTTTTTAGTTCTGATTTTTGTTGTGGATTCGTTGCTTGCTGAACTTGTTGTTGCAAGCCTTGATAGGACTTATTAAGATCATGGGCTGATAGCTTTTTTAGATTATGCTCAGGCTCTTTTTGGGCTTCTTGTAAGCCTAATTGTTTGGTTAAGCCATCGCTAAGCTCAATCACTTTGTTGCTCACTTGCTGGATTTCACTTAAAGCACTATGGATCACGGCTTTATCTTTGGCCCAGGTGGCCACGTAACCGAGTGAGTAGTTGCTGGTATCAACGCCAATATTTTGCATGGCAACATACGCAACCGCTTCGGCTTGGGTTTCCTGATAAGCTCGTGGCCGATCTTTAAAGGCTGATTTTAATCCGTGTAGCTGGCTATGCGCATATTCGTGATATAACGTCTTTAGTTTCAAAGCGTTGTCGGGCTCATCGCCACCAATGACGATTTCATTAGTGCTGGGTTGAAAATACCCCTTAGCCCCATTTAGCGACGCTAAAGGCACTTCACTGACTTTAAGGTCGGTTTGCTGGTTTAAATAATCTTTGAACGCGTTATACAAGCTCGTTACATTCTGATGATCGGCTAAATTTTCTTTGACAAAATCCTTGGCACTTAACACTGGCTCACCGCTAGTTTGTGACACGTCAAAGACGGGTAGATAACGGTAACCGACAATGGCGCGTTCATCGGTGGTATCAAGACGCTTTTTCTCGGCTGGTGTTAACTTCTTAATAATCGGGGCCGCAATCCGAATCGCTTTTGCGCCTCGTTTGACGGTGCGGTTAAAAGCCGTCTGCCATTGCTTAAAGCCCGCGACTTGAGTGGCTTGCGGATTTTGCGCATAAATCAAATCAATGTTTCTGGCGCTATAATGATGAAATTTAGCCAGGGTATTAAGATACTGTTTAAATCGGTCACTATCGGTTAATTTTAGGATTTGTTGTTCGGCTTGGGCGACTAATTGTGCTTTCCAGGCTTTAACGTCTGCTTTACTCGGCATTGTCTACCCCTCCTCATTTTCAAAAATATCATTCAATATAGGGGCTACGTTGATTTGAATCGGGGTCGTGCCATAAAGGGCGATGTAGCCATCAGCTAATTTTTGCCAAGCCACTTGATAATAGGCTCCGTTACCAGTGATTTCTTTTAAATACTTGTAGGTTCCTTTAGCCTGTAAAACTGGTAATTCACTCCCAATAACTGCTAATTTATTATCCATTTTATGATCTCCTTTGCTTTGCTAATCTCACCCGTTGTTTAGGTTTACTTTTAGCTTTATAAAAGTGAACCTAAATGACGGGTTCACCAACCGGAACAACGTGAAGGGCGGTAGGCAGGTTCTAATCAAAATCAAAACTTAATTTATGGCCGTCAAGCTTTAACTTGGCGCCAAACGACTTCCCCTTTTTGCTCTTGAAACCCTTTAATTTGCTGGTTTCCCCTTTGGTGACCAGCGCTTTAATCGCTGTCTTACCAAGTGTCTTGCTACTCCATTTCTTGGGTAGGGTAAAGTCCTCGCCTTGCTTAGGCTTCACAATGTAAAATTTTTGTTTGTTTAATACGGTTGCTTGTGGTGTTTCTAAGAAGACCTCGTCGGACTTTTGTGCTTGCTGTTGGTGATTGATTTGTTGCTTAATGGCTGCATTGCCGGTTAATTGTGTGGGAACATCAGCGATTAACTTGGCCACAAAGTTCTTGATTTGGCTCAAAAAATTATCCGGAGTGCGTTCTTCGGTACTGATTTGCTGTAACGCTTGCTCCCATTTAGCCGTCATTTCTGGACTAGTTAGCAAGGGTTCGAGTTCGACCGCTTTACATAAAGTAATCCCGACTTCACTGACGTGGAGCTTATTCTTTTCAGTAACTAAATAGCCGCGTTTCTTTAACACTTCTAGCACATTAGCCCGGGTCGCACTTGTCCCAATGCCTTGCACATCTTTGAGAATTGCTTGGGCTTCTTCATCATCAAGCGTTTTGCCGGCGGTCTTCATGGCCGTAATCAGGGTACCTTCGGTAAAGGGTACCGGTGGTGTCGTTTCTTTTTGCGGTGTTTGCAGATTTGCTTGAACTTGGTCGCCTTGGTGAACGATCGGTAGGGTGGCTGCCTCTTGTTGGTCGACTTTGTGATCATCAAATAGAGCTTGCCAGCCTTGCTTAGTTGGGACCTTACCGGTTGCTTTAAAATTGGCGTCACCAACTTGGGTAATAATGGTAGTTTCCTCGTACTCGTACGGATCAGCAAACATCGCTAACGTTGTTCTTAAAACCAGGTCGTAGACTTGTTGCTGTAATTTAGGCAAGCTGGCCAGCTTCTCTTTCGTCGGGACGACTTTAGTCATAATAATGGCATAGTGTTCTTCAACTTTTTTCCCATCAACATAGCGTTTGTTCGGAGTGGTATTGGTTAAAGCGACTGGCTTAGAGACCAAACCCAGATACTTCGTCAGATTAGCCACTAAATACTCAAATTCTTCATCAGTGATATAAGCACAATCCGTTCGGGGATAACTCAGCAACTTGGCTTCATATAAACTTTGAATGGCTGCTAAGGTTTGGCTGGCGCTGGCGTGATAACGTTTATTCATGGCACTTTGCAGACTGGATAGTGAGAATAGTTGGGGACTAGCACGCTTTTTAGCCTGTTTTTGGACGTCCTTGATTAAACCGCCCTGTGAGCCTTTCTGAACGTGTTTAGCTTGCATGAATGTCATTATCCCTGTTTCGTCTTTAAATCGCTGATAGGGGTCTAATTTTGCGACGAATTTTTGCTGATTAGCTAAAATTTCCGCATTTAGTTCAAAATAGGGTTCCGGCTTAAAGTTTTTGATTGCCTGGTCTCTTCGATAAACCATATACAAGGTTGGCGTCTGCACGCGACCAATTGAGTACACCCCGCGCACCCCTTTTTGTCTTAACAACAAAGTATATAAAGGACTGCCATTCATACCAATTAACCAGTCACTAATTTGACGGGTTTGGGCTTCTTTATAAGCCAAATAGTCTTTGTGCCAATCACCAAGATTTTTAAAGCCGGTAATAATCGCGTCTTTTTCTAGGCTATTCAACCAAAGGCGCTTAATCGTTTTCGACTTAACATCAATATGCGCTTGGTTCATGATCGACCACGCGATATTTGACCCTTCTCGACCACTATCGGTGGCCACAATAATGGTATCGGCTTTCGTTAACAGGTCTTTAACGACCTTGAATTGGGCTTTTTTACTAGCTGACACTTCAAACTTGTATTTGTCTGGGAAAATCGGTAAATTAGATAAGGCCCATTGCTGGTATTTCTGATCATATTTATCCGGTGTGGCTAGTTCAACTAAATGTCCGAGACCATACGTGACAAGCGTATTATCGGGCAAAACAGGGTCACTAACCGTATAGTAACCCTGTTTTTTTGTGCTCTTTTGAAAGGCTTGGACGTATGAACGGGCTTGACTGGGTTTTTCAGCTAAGATAACAGTGGTCATGTTCGTTCACTCCTTATGATTCAATTTTTGATCTAATTCTGTTTTGCCTTGTTCAGCCGCTTTTAACCAGGTTTAACGGTGCATTTTTTATTCCGATTACAAGTGCATGCCCCCATCTTCATGCCGATTTCGAGTTTGGTGTTGCCGTTGCTTTTTCGCCATTTCCCACTCAGTCTCTTTTAAACCTTGCGCCTGTCTTTGTCGTTGGTAATCTTCATCACGAGCATATAGAACAGTCATGATCGCGTCACTAAAGGCCGTCTTTAAGTAGTAGTTTGGACTAACTGGCTTATAATTTAACGGTTGATAATGTGCCAGCTGGGATTTTCGATATTGATCGTCCTTAGCTTGTTGCTCTTTTAACTGTTTTTGGATTTTCTCAATCTGACTGTTCTTAATCGTTGGATCGACTTTACATTCACCCAAAAAGAGTTGTTTAGTGCCGTCATGCTTTAAAACCCGTTGTAAGTGATGATTCTCTAACTGATCTAAGCTAAGCTGTCCCGATAAATAAGCTAACCCTAATTGATGTTCTTGGGTACTGAAAACCCTCGGTGGGTTTTCTTGCCATTGTGCCATTGTTTCGACTTTTAATGGCTTTAAAGTTGGATCATAGTACATCACGGCTGTATAGGCCTGTTCTTGTCTAACTAGTGAAAGATCATCTAAATCACCATTAGGAAAGGCTCTTTTCAATACTTCATGGTATTGCGTTTGAATGACTTGCTTAACTGCTATGATTGTCCGTAGGTCTTTGACTGCTCTCGTAATCGTTTGCTGTTCTGCTGGTGAATACTTTTCTAGTAGTCCTTTATCGACGTGTTCTAGGCTTTCTAAGCTATCAGAGTGGATCATTAGCGTATATTTCAGATCAATTTTGGCCTCTTTTTCTTGTTGCATTAATAACTTAAAACCAACGTATGGCCGCTTGGTAAAGGTCAATAATTGCTGGGTCAATAAATCATCACGAATATTCATTAAACGTTCGTTTAATTCACTGCCTTTGAAAACTGTTTGCTCGCTTTCGGTTTCCTTAATTAATTCTCGTCTTTCAGCTTGCGTGGTCTGTTCAAAATTAAGCTCTGGATAAAGTTTTTTCGTGGTACGATCGACCACTTTGTTTAAGAGTTCATCTGCCTTTTTTAATGAGCTTTCTTGTTGGTTAATTGTCAATAATTGTTTAGTCACATCTTCACCAACTGCATGTTTAATTAAGGTGCTATTTTTCCAATTAAATAGCATGCGCCGTTTATCATCTAAACTCTCCAAACTGATATAAGTTTTCAGTTCATGGCTTAACTCATTGACCACCCGTTTTTCATTAAACGAGAAGTGTTCACTTAGGCTATCTAAGTGACCTCTATTGATTGCTTTTTCTTGGTTGTTTTTATAACTGGCTTTGGCTTTGCGATAGTTCTTTACTTGTTGGTTAAATTCTTTTCTTTCATACCGCTTACTATTAATTCCCTCGTGTTGGGTTGGTGTATCATCTATTCCCTGCTCAGTAAATGATTTTTCACTGATCCGATCGGGAATATTTTTTTGCTCTAAAACCTGATTGACACTAACTGCCCAATTATGACGCCATTCAATTATTTTTTCTTTCTTATCCCAATCGACCATCAGTATCTTTCTACTCTTAGGGTACTTGCTAGTTCCGGTATACATTTTATTGCCATTCTCATCTAAAATATATTGCTTTTTACTCTTGATTCCCCATGTTCCGTCTGGGTTAAATGGTCGGTTAGTTAACATCACATGTGCGTGCGGATTATCTTGGTGGTCGCGATGAATCGCTACATCAGCTACCATGCCTTGATCAACAAAATTTTCTTGCACGTATTTTGTCAATAATTCTTTCTGTTCATCTTCGCTTAGTTCAACTGGCAAAGCCACGTTAAACTCTTTCGCATACCGAGAATTTGCTCGCCGATCTTTTCTTTCTACTTCGTTCCATAATTTTTCTCGATCACTGGCCCATGCTGGTGCATTTTTAGGAGTTAAAATAAAACTCTCTGGTATGACTGACCGAGCATAGAAATAGTGGCGACCTTCTTGATCATCAAATAGCTTTTCACCACTTCGATAAGCGGCACTGGCAATCGCACTTCGTCCTTTCCCAGCACTAATATTACTAAAACTCATGTGGAATATTGCCATGTCAGTCACCGTCTTCCTTTGATTCTATGGGTTTTGACCTTGTTGTCGCCATCGGCGACTTCTAATACAGGATTTTGGCACGATTTACCCCACAATAATTTAGTGGGGTGTAAGTGCGCATTGACCTAGTTTCACTCGGTCTTCTGATTCTCTTAACTTTAACTTAGTGTATGCCTTCCGCTTCGCTATTTCAACTTTTATACTTTGACTTAACGTTTCCCTTATGATATAGTGTCGGTGATTATTTCTAATATGATTGGAGGGATCGTTATGTCTCAAAGTAACTTAGAAAAACAAGAAGCTAAATTAAAAGCCCTTAATCAAAAAATTAAGGACGAAAAAAATAAGATTGAACAACGGCTAGGTAAACAAATCATCAGTCAAGCCAATTTAGATTATGCTAATTTGTCTAACGATCAGATTAAGCTTTTAGCCAAGCAATTTTCTGAATTTTTAAAGGTAAAGTCCGTAGATCATTAGCCATACGAGATGGGGAAATTCCATGTCTAATCAATATGAAAAACTAGTCGAGCAGCAAGCGCGTTTAAAACAAAAAATTGAGCGGGAAGATTTTAAATTACGGCAATCTAAATATTATGAAAGTCGGCAAGACCGCAAAGCTCGTTCTCGCCGATTAATTCAAAAAGGAGCTTTGCTAGAAAAATACTTCCAAGCTGATAACCTTTCGATCGAACAAACCGAAGAACTTTTAAAAACATTTGCTAATTACGTTAATGCTCATAAACCGGATAAATTAAAAAACGATCAACCTAATAACTAGGCCGATCGTTTTTATTTTCAGGATTGTTTTTTGGCTTAATTTCTGGATTTTGATCTGCAAAATTTTGTAACTGCTTTTGCACCTTTTCTGGATAAGTAATATTTTGGTTTATCCAAGGAAAATGCCTCAAATCGTTCTTAAAAACTTGTCCCTTCTCTCTTGCATAAACAGAGGTAAACTTTTCGCTATTATCATAGATCATGACCTTATCAGATTTAAAGGCCACTAATGGCAAATTATGTTTAGATTGCTGATAACGTTTCTTGATCGTTGCTACTGGAACACCGTGGCCACCTTTTTGTACCCGTTCGTTGACCCTTTGGATAGCTAAATTTTCATCTCGCAAAGCAACATATAATAAAGTCACTTCAAAGCCATTTTTGTGAGCTTTGCCTCTACCTGCCAGTGTTGTTTCTACGTGAATACTTTGCTGGTGATCTAAAGCATAGTGTAGTTGTTTGATTTCTTCTTTCATGACTTTTAAGTTGTCACTATCTTTATGCCAATCGCCACCCATTTGTCTTAAAAGTTCATCAGCGTTAATCCGTTTTGTTTTGTCAAACAAGATGGGAAATGTATCGTATAGCGTACTTTTTCCTGCTCCGTTAATACCAGCAACAATTATATATTGGGGTTTATCTATCAACGGACAAAGTCCTTTCGCTTAATAACCTCATCTTGCCTTTTATCTAAAAAGTAGGTATATAAAGCGTCATATACTTTGCGCTTTTCTGGATCTGGCTCATGTAATGACTTATCAAGTAAATCTTTTAAATCAGTTTCTTTGGCAATTTCAAAAAAGTCATTAATTGTGATTGTATCTTTCATGTTCATCACACTTCCAAGTTATTAATTTATTTAATCTGATAAGCCATTAGTCCTAATCTGGATCATTGAGCCAATCAGCGACTTCTTTAGCGTCTTTGAACTCTGTTACTGGTGTCTCTTTGGTAGCCTTTAAAAGGCTTAAATTAGCTCTTTCGGCTTCGCTCAGGGCTGGTTTAAACGGTAATGCTGCGTCAGCTACGATCCGCTTATAAAACATATTGATCGCGGTAGTTGGGTTTAGACCTAACTGGCTTAAAACGGCTTCGGTATTATCTGCCAATTCTTTGTCAATCTGGACTTGTACGCGTTTCTTTTCCTTAACTACCATGATTTTCTCGCCCCCCCTTTATTACTACTCACATTATACTAATCTTTGAGTACCATCTCAATTAGCCTGCTTCTTTAAAAGTTGTGAATTTAAGTTTGCTGTCCTTTCCGCAATGGCACTTATACAACGTTCCTAAAGTGCCCGTAAGCGCATTTTAAAACTCGTTTAATATAATTATGCTCTATCTGTTTAAAACAGCTTAAATAGCCTTATATAGCTTTTTAGTTTTAAGCACGCTCATCGTTAGGGTGTTTGGCCGCATATTCTCTAGCCGCTTGTTTATTCCACCAAACGCCAAATAGGTTTTGCATGGTGCCGTACAGGTAATTTTCCACGTTCTTGATGTGCTTCTCATTACTTCTTAGGACGTTAAAGTAGCGTCTCAAGGCTTTAGTCATTAGCGGTTTAAGTTCTTCATCATCAAGTGGGATTATGACGCCAATATCTTTGTGATATTTCTCAACTCGGTACTTAGCATTTAAGATATGCCAATGAAGCGCCGCATTTGTTGTGGGGTACGGCACCAAAAACTAAGCAGTATTCATCATGTTACAGCACCCAAGTAAAAGCTACGCAGATAAAAACATTCATCCTCAAAATATGTAACCTAGAAAAAAGGCCTCCAGTGTTAAACCGGGAGCCTTTTTTAGTATACCAATTTCTACTTCACATAAGGCGGCTTATCCCAAGTAAACCCCTCACTCCCTGATAAAACAACGATCCGTTATTTTTCCTTTGTGAAATTTGACGGGAGAGGAGTGGTCTAGATGAAAAATCCCCAAAAAATCAGTAAACTCACTTTGTGAATTTAACCGCCTAAACTCCTAGACCATTGCGCCAATCGTGCCTGACACCAGTCCAAAAAATCCCGTTCTGAAATCGTTGGTGTTCCCGTCAATAACTTTTTTGTGATGGGCTCCTCACCTAAAGCCGTCTCAATTAACCCAACCACTAAATAATCTGTCTGTTTCGTAACCCAATTTTGTGGTTTCGCCCCAAAGACTTTCGCCAAACTAAAAGCTTGATCCCGAGTCATGGTAGTTAGACGTCCGGTAAAAGCAATCTCACAATCTCTTAAATCAAGCATTTTAAATCATCAACTTTCTTGATTCTAATGTTGGTTTTGACTTGACGGGTTACGGTTTTCCATTCAGTTTAGAGGGAGTGACGTTTTGAGCGCAGAATTGTTCCCTAGAAACAGCTATTTGGAATAACTGAACCAGAGTACAATTCTACGCTAAGGTTTCCCCTTAGTTCGTCGGTCGTTAACGCCCGTCGCTTGTCTGTACAATTGCGGTATTGCTACCACCACTCATTATAAACCTACGTTTTCGGTTTAGCCTACTAAAAAACGCCCTAGAAGGCGTTGATGATACGTATTTATTTTTGTTCGATCACCAACTAATCAATGGCACCAAGCCGAAGCTTCGTTTTACCACCCGCGCCGTTAATGGTCGCGCTCACCATTCACCACCCAGCCGTACAGATAGCCTTGTTGTGGTATAGCCAGACTTATTGAAGTCGCCCTGGCAAACGTGTCCCCTTGGATTTAGACCCCAGCTTGTCCCCTAGGGCTTTAAAAATCGCACCGGCCATGATATAATAGTCATTAAACTAGATGACTTTTATGTGGCGCTCACCGACGGGAATCGGTGGGTGTTTTTTTATGTTCTATTTTGACTACGGTTATCATTATATCAGTTATCAAATCTTTGGTCAACTTTCCTTGTGTACAGTACACTGTACACTGTACACTGTATCTTGTAAACTGTACACCGTGTATTGGGTACTGTGTACTGTACACTTAAATAATTTCATAAAAAAGCCGTCATTCCGCATTCAATTGTTAAGTATTTTTTCTGTACATTGTGTACTGAGTACGGTACACTGTACATATAACGCAGTACACCGTGTACCGTGTACAAATGGAGGAATTTTAAAAAATGATAATTAGTTGCGCCAATGAAAAGGGTGGTACTGGTAAAACATCTACTACAGCCTTAATCAGTTGGGAGTTATCAAATATGGGATATAAAGTGCTTATGGTAGATTGTGACCCTCAAGCAAACCTAACTGATTTAATGATAAAAACAAAAAGTCACGAAAATTCCAGCATCACAATTGACCCATCTCTTTTCGCATTACTAATTAACGGAAAAGACTTAAATGACGGCATCATTAACATTAAGAACGGTCTTGACTTAATACCAGCTGCTGCTGATATGAACTTATTCAGTCGGTGGGTTGATAAACAAGACATTGATGAAAAAGCTAAAGTCAGCTATCTTAAAAACTCTTTGTCAAATATATCTAGCAAATTCGACTTCGTGTTTCTTGATGTAAGCCCTACAATGAGTTTAACAAACGATAACGTTTTTATGTGCTGCGATTGGATCATTGTTATGCTACAAACTCAGCAAAGAGCATTGCTGGGAGCAAAAAGTTTCTTAAGCTATTTACAAACGAATTTAATTGACGAATTTGGAGCAAAAGTAGATGTAGCGGGTATTCTTCCAGTTCTTACAAAAGGGCAATCAATTATTGACAATGCCGTTCTTAAACAGGCCGTAGAAGAATTTGGGGAAGACAGCATATTTGAAAATGTCATTACTGCTATGGAAAGAGTAAAGAGATACGACCTTACTGGAATCACTGAAAGCAGTCGTTCTGTTTGGGATAAAGCTACTCACAGCACATATACGGCTGTTGCTACTGAATTAATATCTAGATTGGAGGCAGAATAATATGGGAGGACTTTTGAAACACGGTAATGATAATCAGGTAAAAAGTCCTGATAAGAAGGTAAACGTAAATGTATCATCAATTTCTAGAAAGCAAGCAGGTTTTGGCGAAGATAGTGCGGAAAAAATTCCTACCTTCGATGTAAACATGCGAGTTGATAATCATACCAGAAACGCCGTTTTGGCTTTGTCTAAAGCAACAGCTGATAAGCGTTCAGCTAGTGAAATGGTTTCTTTGATGATTGAAAGTTATCTTGAATCACTAACTCCCCAAACACGTGATACTTACGATGAATTGGTATCGATGATGGAAACAAAGGATAAGCTTGACTATAAACTAAAAAGTAAATAATCACGCGCCCTCAGACAACACGTTCAGCTTTTAGACGTATACTTGTCCGTTTAAATTAAGCAGAATGCACACAAAAAAGTCCTCTATTATGCGGAATAGAGGGCTTTTCTGAAATCAGTACATACAGGCTTGGCTTAGGAGCGTTGCTTGTGTCCATTTAGGACATACACAATCATAACACGTATTTGACAACTATATACACGTATAAGCAAACAATGCACGAGAATGCGTTTATATGGTAGATTGTAAAGAAAGTGGCTCATCAACAATTGAACAGCCTATTTTCCACTACTGGATCAGCCAAATTAACAACTAAAAACAAACAGACGAACCTAAGACGTGCCCTTAAACAAGCGGCCAAATCTCAAGTTGATTTACCATAGCCCCAAAAGGGAACCGATCTTCACCAGGTCTACCAAGCCCAGAAGAAGTTAGCACTAGCTACTGACAACTTAAAAGCGGGTAACCAGCAACTAGCACTTACCTTAACCAAGTTAGAAAATCAAAATACCGCTATATCTAAACTGTCAATAGCTTCTCAAAAAATTAATTTGGGTAATCAGAAAATAGGCCAGGGTCAGAAAAAATTGTTAGTAGGTCTCAAACAATTGGCACAAAAAGAAGCTTTAACGACAGCTTTGAGAAAAATTAAGCATACTAAGAATCGACAGATCAGCCAGGCCTTCAGTCATACCTACTTAGTAGGAGCGGTGATTGTTTTGATTCTGTCACCAATTGATTTGTTGACAGATCGTAAGCCATTAAAAAGTTGAACTGGGAGCTAGCCATTAACTTTAATACGGATTACTAGCTAAATCTAAAAGGGGCCTCGTATTCGAAGCCCCTTTTGGTATGGTGTAAACAGTTTTAAAATATATTGTTTTTAACTAATTTAAATCGTCGCTGTTGCGTGCGTTTACTAATCCCCGTCTTTCGTTCAATCATTTTATAGGTCATGCCTCGTTTTCGTAACTCGTAGGCAAATCTGATTTGTTCCTCAGAATACGTTTTCGGTCGCCCTTCCCGAAACAACGGATCATGTTGCTTGGCATACACTTTACCTTCTTGTGTGCGCGTGACAATCATATCGCGTTCAAACTGCGCAAAGGCGCTAAATATTGTAAAGACTAATTGGCCAGTCGGCGTATTGTCAATTAAGCCCATATTCAAAATGTTGACTTTGACATTTTCTTTAAACAACTCTTGGATAATGGCTAAGGCCTCGCGCGTGTTCCGTGCAAACCGATCCAACTTAGTGACAATCAAAGTATCGCCTGTTTTTAGAACGCGCAACAATTTTTGAAACTCCGGTCGTTCAGTAGTTGTGCCAGTAAACTTTTCTTGAAAGATTTTTTCTGCTCCTGCCAATTTTAGTAACTCAATTTGATTTGCTAATTTTTGATCAGTGGTACTGACCCGCGCATAGCCATATTTCATCTTTTTATCTCCTTACTTATGTCATTAAGTAATGACACGGTTCTAACCCTTTAATTATACAGTATCAAAAAAGAGGCCACAACTGTTAAGTTATGGCCCCGCTTTACTCTATCTAAACACTTTAATCATTATATATCAAAAACGTCAAGAAATATTTTTATCTAATCCTCTTTAACAGGGGAATGCTTAGCCACTTGTAGTGCCTGATTGATTACCTTGGCGTATAAAATATCACCAGCCCGAATGCCACCGAAGTGTACGCCATCTATCCCTTTGAAGACTTCTGGATGTTGCGCCGCAATCTTGCCCCAGTCGGCAATCGTAATGAACTTATACTTAGCTGGCAGACGCCGTTCCAAAACGGCCAACTTTGATGAATTTCAGTCAGCATCGGCCCGGGCATTATAAGGTGTCATCAGAATCAACTTGTGCCCCGGCTCCAAGTCATGAATGATCTTCATGGTTTGCTCTTCGTAATCATCCAGTGCGTTGGTCCTAATACAAATCACCGCGTACTGCCGTAACGTATAGCTTCGCTGCTGGTTCATCATGACTTTATACGCCAAGTTCATCGTCCGATCGCCCTTAATCTTTAAGCTTTGCCATTTTTTTAATAGCATGCCTAAATAGATGGTACACATCGCCGCAGGGCAGTGCTTTTCTAACATTCCAGCTACCAAGTGTTTTGGTAAAAATGTCCCTTATTCAGATAATTATTATTACAGGCAAAAATAATCTTAATGTTTAAATTTGCTTCACTTCAATAAAAGACCGGCCTGCTCAACCCAAAGGGTTTTAACGGACCGATCTTTATTTACATTAAGGCATCTTTACTTACTTTGAAAAACTTTTAATTTATCTTAGCCAGTTGTTGTGACAAAGTTTCCACTTGTTTAGTCAACTTCTCCAAATCGTGACTTTGGTTGAAAGTTTTTAAATTTGCTTGCACTTGCCGAACGCTCCTTTGGACAGTTTCTTGGCCATTAGTAGTCAAGGTTAGCCGCACAATTCGTCGATCAGTTTGATTTACTTGTGATTGAATTAAATTATCTTGAATCAGTCGCCAAGTGTTTCTGAAAATTAGTGTGCGCTTAACTATGAACGCATCAGCTAATTCACTAGCAGTGGCTTGTCCGTGTTGTTCCAGATAGATTAATATTCCGCACTCACGCATTGAGAAACCAGTTGTGGTCAGCCCTTGCATTAACATCTGGTATGCTTGTTTCTGAATAGCCTGTAGGGTTGCTAAGCTCTCAAACTGGATCTTAGTTTGCCGATGATTTAGCATATAATATCATCCTATTCTTTGCGCTGCCGCTTAGTCATTCCGAAGAGTCCTAACACACTACTCATTGCTAATAGTAATAAGCCACTCAGCGTCATGTGTTGTTGATCAGTTTCACCAGTTTGAGGCAACCGTTGGTCCACAAAATTAGTAGCCGCCGCTTGACCAGCCTGAACCGGTTTTGCTGGCGTCGTTGGTTGACTTGGGTTAACTGGTTTTGCTGGCGTCGTTGGTTGACTTGGATTAACTGGTTTTGCTGGCGTCGTTGGTTGACTTGGATTAACTGGTTTTGTTGGCGCATCCTTGGTATAAATCACCGTGAAGTCAAGATCACTAGCGTCACCACTCACAGTTTGTGCCCCAATTTCAGCTTGATCTGGCGTATAACCCTTAATAACTGGGCTAGTCACTGCCGCAAAGCTTTGATCAGCTGACCAAGACCCATAGGTCTTTTCACCTGTAACCGTATCAGTTGAGACTTGACGCGTAAAGGTCACTTGAGCGGTGTTATCAGCAGGAGTTTGATTACCAGCGCCTTGATAATGAATAGTTTCTGTAACGGTTTTGGCCTCTGTAGACTGAATGTTTTGATGCTTCAAGTGAACCGTGAAGTTCTGATCAGTTGTGTCATCATTGTCGAATGTCAAATCTGCTGGATAGCCATCAGTAACCAACGCATACCCTTGTTTCTTATAATCCGCAATGTTGCCACTAGTACTATAACTGGATTTCGAGCCCGTTGTTCCTGAAATTGAATCCGTCTTTAAAGTTTTTACGGTCGTATCATCAACATAGCTGACACTACCTTTTTGCTTATCTGCTGTATAGGTGATCGTTGTATCTTTCGTTGGATCACTTGGCTGATAACTGCTACCGGGTGTCAAAACATGACCTTCTGGATCATGTGCTGTATAACCTGGTACCGTCGGTACACCGGCTGGTGTAACCTTCGTCGCATCACTTGGGTCATTTGGATAGACTACTGTTGGTGCTCCAGGGAAGTTCCCATCACTTGAGCTTGGTACCAATGATCCGACTTTCGTGTATGTCACGGTCTCATTAACATCTGCTGAATCGGCATTCAGGTCAGTTACGGCAGCTGTCTGCGCTTTATCAGCTACAGATCCCGGCACCACTGGGCTAACAACGGCATCAAAGGTCGTATCACCATTTGTCGCTGTCCAGGCTGTTGTTCCAGCACCACTTGTAATAACTTCACCAGTAACGTTATCGACAACGACCGTTCGTGTGAAGTTGACAGAATCAGTGTGCTGCTTGGCCACTACGTGTCCATTCTGATCAACATAGCTGACGGTCTCATTGACCGTCTTATCATAGTTGGTGCTAATTGGCCATTTCGGACTATCTGGATCATCTGGATTGATTGGCGCTCCTGGTGTCTGTGGATCCGTTGGATTCACTGGCGTCAGCTGATGCTTCAAGTGAACCGTGAAGTTCTGATCAGTTGTGTCATCATTGTCGAATGTCAAATCTGCTGGATAGCCATCAGTAACCAACGCATACCCTTGTTTCTTATAATCCGCAATGTTGCCACTAGTACTATAACTGGATTTCGAGCCCGTTGTTCCTGAAATTGAATCCGTCTTTAAAGTTTTTACGGTCGTATCATCAACATAGCTGACACTACCTTTTTGCTTATCTGCTGTATAGGTGATCGTTGTATCTTTCGTTGGATCACTTGGCTGATAACTGCTACCGGGTGTCAAAACATGACCTTCTGGATCATGTGCTGTATAACCTGGTACCGTCGGTACACCGGCTGGTGTAACCTTCGTCGCATCACTTGGGTCATTTGGATAGACTACTGTTGGTGCTCCAGGGAAGTTCCCATCACTTGAGCTTGGTACCAATGATCCGACTTTCGTGTATGTCACGGTCTCATTAACATCTGCTGAATCGGCATTCAGGCCAGTTACGGCAGCTGTCTGCGCTTTATCAGCTACAGATCCCGGCACCACTGGGCTAACAACGGCATCAAAGGTTGTATCACCATTTGTCGCTGTCCAGGCTGTTGTTCCAGCACCACTTGTAATAACTTCACCAGTAACGTTATCGACAACGACCGTTCGTGTGAAGTTGACAGAATCAGTGTGCTGCTTGGCCACTACGTGTCCATTCTGATCAACATAGCTGACGGTCTCATTGACCGTCTTATCATAGTTGGTGCTAATTGGCCATTTCGGACTATCTGGATCATCTGGATTGATTGGCGCTCCTGGTGTCTGTGGATCCGTTGGATTCACTGGCGTCAGCTGATGCTTCAAGTGAACCGTGAAGTTCTGATCAGTTGTGTCATCATTGTCGAATGTCAAATCTGCTGGATAGCCATCAGTAACCAACGCATACCCTTGTTTCTTATAATCCGCAATGTTGCCACTAGTACTATAACTGGATTTCGAGCCCGTTGTTCCTGAAATTGAATCCGTCTTTAAAGTTTTTACGGTCGTATCATCAACATAGCTGACACTACCTTTTTGCTTATCTGCTGTATAGGTGATCGTTGTATCTTTCGTTGGATCACTTGGCTGATAACTGCTACCGGGTGTCAAAACATGACCTTCTGGATCATGTGCTGTATAACCTGGTACCGTCGGTACACCGGCTGGTGTAACCTTCGTCGCATCACTTGGGTCATTTGGATAGACTACTGTTGGTGCTCCAGGGAAGTTCCCATCACTTGAGCTTGGTACCAATGATCCGACTTTCGTGTATGTCACGGTCTCATTAACATCTGCTGAATCGGCATTCAGGTCAGTTACGGCAGCTGTCTGCGCTTTATCAGCTACAGATCCCGGCACCACTGGGCTAACAACGGCATCAAAGGTCGTATCACCATTTGTCGCTGTCCAGGCTGTTGTTCCAGCACCACTTGTAATAACTTCACCAGTAACGTTATCGACAACGACCGTTCGTGTGAAGTTGACAGAATCAGTGTGCTGCTTGGCCACTACGTGTCCATTCTGATCAACATAGCTGACGGTCTCATTGACCGTCTTATCATAGTTGGTGCTAATTGGCCATTTCGGACTATCTGGATCATCTGGATTGATTGGCGCTCCTGGTGTCTGTGGATCCGTTGGATTCACTGGCGTCAGCTGATGCTTCAAGTGAACCGTGAAGTTCTGATCAGTTGTGTCATCATTGTCGAATGTCAAATCTGCTGGATAGCCATCAGTAACCAACGCATACCCTTGTTTCTTATAATCCGCAATGTTGCCACTAGTACTATAACTGGATTTCGAGCCCGTTGTTCCTGAAATTGAATCCGTCTTTAAAGTTTTTACGGTCGTATCATCAACATAGCTGACACTACCTTTTTGCTTATCTGCTGTATAGGTGATCGTTGTATCTTTCGTTGGATCACTTGGCTGATAACTGCTACCGGGTGTCAAAACATGACCTTCTGGATCATGTGCTGTATAACCTGGTACCGTCGGTACACCGGCTGGTGTAACCTTCGTCGCATCACTTGGGTCATTTGGATAGACTACTGTTGGTGCTCCAGGGAAGTTCCCATCACTTGAGCTTGGTACCAATGATCCGACTTTCGTGTATGTCACGGTCTCATTAACATCTGCTGAATCGGCATTCAGGCCAGTTACGGCAGCTGTCTGCGCTTTATCAGCTACAGATCCCGGCACCACTGGGCTAACAACGGCATCAAAGGTTGTATCACCATTTGTCGCTGTCCAGGCTGTTGTTCCAGCACCACTTGTAATAACTTCACCAGTAACGTTATCGACAACGACCGTTCGTGTGAAGTTGACAGAATCAGTGTGCTGCTTGGCCACTACGTGTCCATTCTGATCAACATAGCTGACGGTCTCATTGACCGTCTTATCATAGTTGGTGCTAATTGGCCATTTCGGACTATCTGGATCATCTGGATTGATTGGCGCTCCTGGTGTCTGTGGATCCGTTGGATTCACTGGCGTCAGCTGATGCTTCAAGTGAACCGTGAAGTTCTGATCAGTTGTGTCATCATTGTCGAATGTCAAATCTGCTGGATAGCCATCAGTAACCAACGCATACCCTTGTTTCTTATAATCCGCAATGTTGCCACTAGTACTATAACTGGATTTCGAGCCCGTTGTTCCTGAAATTGAATCCGTCTTTAAAGTTTTTACGGTCGTATCATCAACATAGCTGACACTACCTTTTTGCTTATCTGCTGTATAGGTGATCGTTGTATCTGTACCATTATCAGAAGGTGTTGGTGGAATATAGCCCTTAGTATGATCATCGAGATCAACTGGCACCAAAGGAGTCCCCATATGATCTTCAAGTATATAGCCAGGAATAAAAGCAATAACCGGATAATCAGGCACCGATGAATCAGCAATCTTAGTAGGGTTACTAGGATCATTGGGATAAATTCTTGACGTTGTTGAGCCATCAGGATTATAGACAATCCAGTTGCCGAGCTTGTTGTAAACATACTTAATATCAGAGGTTTGTGGGATATATGGATTTTTAATTCCGTATGTCGTATAACCTAATTTCTTCATTATCGTAGGATCTGAAGGCTTTATACTTGTCCATGTTTCGAGAACACTTCCATTTTGAGCAATTGAAGCAGACATTGTTCCATCTGAACCAGTCTGAGTGTAAGTAATAACTACTCCATCATGAAAGTTTTTAACATAACTAGCACCGATCTTTCCGTATGGTGACATAACGCCATTTGAATTAGCAGGTGCAATAGAATAGTAACCATTTACAACAGTTACGTCGCTCGTCGTATAATTTTGGCCAACTAACCCTTTTTGTGTATAAGCAGCAACTGGATTACCATTACTGTCGGTGATTTGTTTGCCATCTTTATCAACGTAATAAGTTGTTTGTGTGATCAATTTTGGTACAAAATAAGAAAGTGTATTGTAGTAGTTATTATCAAATTTACTAGCATTATATTTAGTAACAAAACTGTTGTTTGAACTTTGAACCATTTCAAAATAAGCATCATTATAGTAGGTAGTGCTATCAAATACAGCAGATGTTACCTGAGTATTTTGATTTAAAGTGTATTGTTTTAAAACTTTATTTAATGCCGATAATTCCGTTACATAAACAATTCCATCGCCCGTTCGATTAGTTGAAAAAACAATCTGGTTTCCACCATATTTTGCTTGCAACCATTCATAACTGTAATGAGAGTTATCTGGATCAATCCACATTCCAGATGGATAATCTGGATCACTAACTGAGAAACCCGTAGAAGTTGCATCATCGATTGGGGTTGAATTATACGCAGCTGTTGCATTATCGGCCATTAGCTGAACAAAACTATTCGTATCACTGGCACTGCTTGCTGCAGTAGCTGCTGATTGAGCAGCACTCTTCGTATCACTGGCACTGCTTACTGCAGTAGCTGCTGATTGAGCAGCACTCTTCGTATCACTGGCACTGCTTACTGCAGTAGCTGCTGATTGAGCAGCCCTCTTCGTATCACTGGCACTGCTTGCTGCAGTAGCTGCTGATTGAGCAGCACTCTTCGTATCACTGGCACTGCTTACTGCAGTAGCTGCTGATTGAGCAGCACTCTTCGTATCACTGGCACTGCTTACTGCAGTAGCTGCTGATTGAGCAGCCCTCTTCGTATCACTGGCACTGCTTGCTGCAGTAGCTGCTGATTGAGTAGCACTCTTCGTATCACTGGCACTGCTTGCTACAGTAGCTGCTGATTGAGCAGCACTCTTCGTATCACTGGCACTGCTTGCTACAGTAGCTGCT
>NZ_CP014877.1:0-64928 GCF_001663675.1 Loigolactobacillus backii | reverse complement strand
AAGAATGATCTTTATCTTGACAGTTTGGATATCTTCGAAGTTGTTGACAAAATTGAAGATACTTATGATATCGAAATTGAAACTGACGAAGGTATGGAAACTGTTGGTGGTTTGGTAGATTACGTTCTTAAACAACAAACTAAGTAGGTTGATACTTTGAGATTAAGTTATTTATTTAGCGGTCAGGGAAAACAATTTCCCGAGATGGGGCAGGACCTTTACCAACAAGAGGTAATTTATCGTCAAACCATTGAGGAAGCTTCTGCTGCACTTAATATGGATTTGAGTAAATCAGAGGTTATGGATGATCCCAATAATGTCCAGGTCGCCATTGTCGCAATGAGTACCGGTATTTTTCGGATTCTTGAAAAAGAATTCGGATCACCAGTGGGCGCTGCTGGATTGAGCCTTGGCGAATATAGTGCAATTATAGCTGCTCGTGGTGTTCAGTTTGCTGATGCGCTAAAGCTGGTTCGTGATCGTTCTCGCTATATGGATAAAGCAGGAAAAGATCATCCGGGTAAAATGGCAGCTGTTCTTAAGGCAAACGCTGATTTAGTCCGTGAAGCCTGCCGGGTTGGTGCTCAAGCAGGTGATATTTACCCAGCTAATTTTAATACCGATTCGCAGATTGTTATCGGGGGTACACAGGCCGGTTTGGACGCAGCAACCACTTATCTTCATGAACATGGGATTAAGCGGGTTGTTCCGTTAAAAATGACGGTTGCTTCTCATACTCCGTTTATGCAAGAAGCAAGTGATTTATTAGCTGATCGAATTCAAACTGTTGACTTTCATGAGTTTAAGTTTCCTGTTATTAGTAATACAACAATGACCCAATTTGATGTTGCCAATATGAAACAGACGCTGGTTGATCAGTTGGTTAATCCGACCCATTTCATTGATTGCCTCAAAGCCTTAGTCAATTTGGGCAGTGATACGATGATTGAAATCGGTCCGGGTGATACGTTGATGAAGTTTGCAAAATCGTTATCAACTGTTGACACACTACATATTGATAGTGTTAAGACATTGAATGATGTCAGATCAAATGTAAAGTTGGTGAAATAATGAGTGAAGCAAAACAAATTGCATTAGTAACCGGTGCCGCAAAGGGGATCGGATTAGCGATTGCCAAAAGGCTTTCAAAAGATGGTATGACAGTTGTTTTAAATACGCACCATGCTTTAGATGATGATGTGAAGCAGCAATTAAGTGATCAGGGAGTTACTTTTGATAATTTGGTTGGCGACGTGGCCAACGAAGATGATGCCCAAGCAATGATTGACAGTTTGCTGGAAAAATATGGTCAAATTGATGTTTTAGTAAACAATGCGGGCATTAACCGCGACAAATTATTGAGCCGCACTAAGCTGTCGGATTTTAAAGCAGTTATTGACACAAATTTAATTGGCGCGTTTAACATGACCAAGTTTGCAATGAAGTCAATGCAAAAGAGTCGTTCTGGTGTCATTGTCAACATTTCCAGTATTTCAGGCTTGCATGGTAATATTGGGCAGGCTAATTATTCCGCTAGTAAAGCTGGACTAGTCGGTTTGACAAAAACAGCCGCTCGTGAAGGGGCTTTACGTAATATTCGTTGTAATGCTGTTGCTCCGGGAATGATTGAAACCGATATGACTGGAAAAATGAGCGAACGTCGTCAAAAAGAATTCACTGATCAAATTCCGTTGAAACGATTTGGCCGACCGGAAGAAATTGCCGACGCAGTTTCGTTCTTGGTGCATAATGATTATTTAACAGGTCAAGTCATCACAATTGATGGTGGATTAACAATTTAATTGCTAAAGGAGATAAATTCATGAACAGAGTCGTTGTTACTGGAATGGGTGCCGTTACCCCACTCGGAAATGATGTTGATAGTTTTCTGACCAACTTATTAAATTCGAAGGTTGGCATTAATAAGATTACCAAATTTGATGCAGAAGCAACTGGAATTTCTGTTGCCGGTGAAGTCAAGGACTTTGACGCAATGAAGCGCTTGGACCGAAAAACCGCAAAGCGAAATGGTCTGTTTGTCAATTACGCGCTATATAGTGCTCACGAAGCGATGGAAATGGCTGGCTTGAATGAAGACAATATCAAACCAGAGGAACTAGGCGTCATTTATGGTTCAGGAATTGGTGGTTTGACGACCATTCAAGAGCAAGTCATCAAGATGCACGACAAAGGACCTAAGCGGGTATCACCTCTCTTTGTGCCTAATTCCATTGTTAATATGGCTGCCGGTGATATTTCAATTGCCTTCAAGGCCCGTAACACCAGTCAAGCTATTGTGACTGCCTGTTCGTCAGGGACTAATGCAATTGGCAATGCCTTTGAATATATTAAAGAAGGAAAAGCTGAGGCAATGATTGCAGGCGGAACTGAAGCTTCAGTAAATGAAATTGGTATTTCAGGATTTGCTGCAATTACGGCATTATCGAAGACCGAAGATCCAATGAAAGCGTCAATTCCGTTTGATAAAGACCGAAATGGTTTTGTAATGGGTGAAGGTTCTGGAACCCTGGTCTTGGAAAGTTATGACCATGCCAAAGCACGTGGCGCTAAGATCCTTGCTGAGATTGTTGGTTATGGAACGACTAGTGATGCTTACCATATGACAGCGCCTGATCCAGAGGGAACCGGCGCTAAACGGGCAATGCAAATGGCCATTGACGAGGCTGAAATTGATGCCACTGATGTTGACTATATTAACGCGCACGGAACAAGTACTCATGCCAATGACAGCGCTGAATCCAAGGCAATCAATGTGGTCTTCTCAAAGAATGATCATGTTAAGGTAAGCAGTACCAAAGGGATGACTGGCCACGCATTGGGCGCAGCCGGTGCGATTGAGGCTGTTGCAACAATCGGCGCAATTCAAAGAAACCAAATGCCGGTAAATGTGGGTGTTGTTAACCAAGATGAAGAATGTGATGTTGATTTAGTTGATGACACCAATAAGAAAACAACTGTTAACTATGCAATCAGTAACTCATTTGGATTTGGAGGACACAACGCTGTAATTGCATTTAAGGGATGTGATTAAAGTTATGGACGAGAAGGAAATTGAACGGTTATTAGATAAGTTTGATAAATCATCACTCAAAAACTTTGAGTTAACGCAGGATGATTTTAAATTGGCATTGAGTAAACGTGAGGCTGGTGACCAAGTTGTTGTAGGTGAGCCAACATTAACAACACCTAATGACACTGTTAGCGCACCTAAACCGACGTCAAAACAATCACAGAATGAATCAACAACGCCAGCTGTTAATTCGGCAGCTGATGTCGCCGAAATTAAAGCACCGCTGGTAGGTGTTATCTATTTCGCGCCAAGTCCCGATAAGCCTGCCTTTAAAAAGCAGGGCGATAAAGTTGAAAAAGGGGACGTTGTCTGCGTTATTGAAGCAATGAAGATGATCAATGAAGTTAAGAGTGATGTTTCAGGAACAATTTCAAATATCTTGGTTGAGGATGGCAGTATGGTTGAGTATGATCAACCACTGTTTCAAGTTAAGAAGGGATAGATAATAATGACACCCAACGTAAATGATGTGATTCCCCAACGCTATCCTTTTGAAATGATTGACCGCTTTTTGGATGTTCAAGCAGGTGTTAAGGCAAGATCGGTGAAACTGATTTCCATTAATGAATGGTTCTTTGCCAACCAGCCGGTTAACCGGTTAGTTGTCCCACGGCCAATTATGATTGAGGCAATGGCTCAGACTGGGGTTGCTGCCATTCTGTCATTACCAAAATATCAAGGGAAAAATGTGTTTTTTGGCGGCATAAAAAACGCCACTTTTCAAGATGATTTTCGACCAGGCGACCGGTTAATCTTTGAAGTGGAAATGAAAAAGCTCAAAATGAACATTGGATTAGGTCACGGATCGATTATTCGAGACGGTCAAGTGATTTGTGAGGCCGACCTGATATTTGCGGTGGAATGAGAAACCTGGCTCATTTCGGGAATGAATCCAAATGGCGTTCCAAAACGTTTTTAAGTACAAGAAGGTGAGCATATGTTTAAAAAAGTATTAGTGGCAAATCGTGGCGAAATTGCTGTGCAAATTATCAGAGCACTTCATGACATGAATATTGAAGCAGTTGCTGTTTATTCCAGTGCTGATAAGGAGAGCTTGTTTGTTCATTTAGCTGATGAGGCGATCTGTATTGGCGGTGCCCAGCCGAGTGATTCTTATTTAAATATGGCCCAAATTATGAGTGCCGCAACTTTAACTGGTTGTGAAGCCATTCATCCCGGGTACGGTTTTCTCTCTGAGAATGCTGAGTTTGCGGAAATGTGTGAGTCTTGTCATATTCAATTCATTGGTCCTAGCCATCAATTGATTTCACTGATGGGTGACAAGGCTAACGCCAGAGAGGCAATGAAGTCCGCGGGCGTTCCGGTGATCCCTGGTAGCGAGGGTGATGTCACTTCAGTTGATCAAGCTGAACGGATTGCTGAAAAAATTGGTTTCCCAGTTTTATTGAAATCCGCTGCCGGTGGTGGTGGTAAAGGTATCCGTGAGGTTGATCGGCCAGAAGAGCTTCGTGATTCATTCGAGCAGTGCCAACGTGAGGCCAAGGCATCATTTGGTGATGATAGTATGTATGTTGAAAAACTAATCCGAGATGCCAAACATGTTGAAATGCAGGTGATTGCGGATAATTTTGGCCACGTTGTCTATTTACCGGAACGTGACTGTTCTCTGCAACGAAATCATCAAAAGGTAGTTGAAGAAAGTCCATGTATTTTGATTTCTCCTGAAGAACGTCAGGAATTAGGTGAAATTGTTGCCAAGGCAACGCTTAAACTTGGTTATACAAATACTGGGACCTACGAATTTTTGATGGATCACGATCACCATTTTTACTTTATGGAAATGAATACTCGTCTTCAGGTTGAACATACGATTACCGAAGAAGTTACCGGCATTGAGCTGGTAAAGGGTCAGTTAGCCGTTGCTGCTAATGAAGTATTACCCTTTGTTCAAGCAGATGCGACTGTTAAGGGACATGCTTTGGAGTGTCGATTAAATGCCGAAGACCCCGAAAACAACTTTGCTCCTCAACCCGGGAAAATTACCCATTTATTTTTCCCTGATGGGTCATTGGGTGTCCGAATTGATGCTGGTGTGACCAACGGCAGTTTTATTTCACCTTTTTATGATTCAATGATCGCTAAATTAATCGTTCATTTAAATGACCGGAATGCGGTCATTGCGAAGATGAAACGGGTGTTAAGTGAGCTTGAAATTACGGGTGTCATAACCAATCAAGCCTTTTTATATGAGTTAGTTACATCTGATCGATTTAAACAGGGAACCTACTCAACTAGTTTTATTGAAAATGATGTTCTTGCTGGTAGGAGGGGATTAAATGCTGCAAAGTCGGTTTAAAATGCCCAGTCGTGATGAATTAAAAAAGCGAATGGATAAAATCCCCGATAACTTAATGAAAGAATGCCCAATTTGCCATACAACGTTTTTTTCGATGAGAATGGGCAAGCAGCGAACCTGCCCTAATTGTGGATTTGGTTTTCGAATTACGGCTCGCAGGCGGGCTAAGATTACGTTTGATACCTTTGACGAAATGGATGCAGACGTAACGGTTCCCGACCAATATGACGATAAGAAGTATCGGGGTAAAATTGCAAAAGCAAAAAAGGTAACCGGAATTAAGGAAAGTGTCTTGACTGGAATCGGGTCACTGGATCATCAAAAAGTGGCGGCCGGAATTATGGACCCATTCTTTATCATGGGTAGTCTTGGCAGTGCCACTGGTGAAAAAATTGTTCGATTGTTCGAAAAAGCAACCACTGAAAAGTTGCCGGTTGTCATGTTTACGGCTTCTGGTGGTGCGAGGATGCAGGAAGGGATCAAGTCACTGATGCAAATGGCAAAGGTGTCCCAGGCTGTTGAGGCTCACAGCAAAGCCGGACTGTTTTATCTGGTGGTTCTTTGTGATCCAACGACTGGTGGCGTTACTGCCAGTTTTGCAATGCAGGGCGACATTATTTTAGCCGAATCTCATGCTTTGGTTGGATTTGCTGGTCGCCGAGTCATTGAACAAACAATTATGAAGCAGCCACCCAAGAATTTTCAAAGGGCTGAAACTGTTTTGGATCACGGCTTTATCGATGCGATTGTTCCGCGGACCAATTTAAAGCAGACAATCTCTCAATTTTTGCGACTGCATCAGAGGGAGGCTAGTCATGGCTAAAAAAACAGCTTATCAACGTGTTCAGGCAGCCCGTGACAGTCATAAAATTTCAACGGATGAACTCATTCGTGGTTTGACAACTGATTTTTTTGAACTCCATGGAGATCGGTCTGATGGCGATGATCAAGCAGTAATCGGTGGCATTGGATTGTTAAAGGATGTACCGATTACGGTGGTTGGGATTCGTAAGGGTGCTGATACGGAAGAAAATATCAAGCGTCATTTCGGTAGCCCTGAACCGGAAGGCTATCGTAAAGCGCTTCGATTAATGCAACAGGCGGAAAAATTCCATCGACCGATTTTGGCGCTGGTGAATACGCCTGGCGCTTGGCCGGATGTGGATGCTGAATATCACGGTATTGGTTCTGCAATTGCCAAGTGCTTACAAGTGGGCATGCAACTAAAGGTACCGTACATTAGTATCATTGTTGGTGAGGGTGGTAGTGGTGGCGCGATTGCGCTTGCCTGTGGCGACAAAGTATTTATGTTTGAAGATAGTATTTATTCCGTTTTGTCACCTGAAGGCTATGCCAGCATCATGTGGAAGGATTCATCAAAGGTCCAGCAAGCAGCTGAAGCCTTAAATTTAACACCAGAATGGTTACAAGAAAATGGTATTATTGATCAGATTATTCATGAATACCACTCTGGTGAGAATTTAGGCCCACTACGTGACTTTCTGGCAAATCAGTTTAATGAACTGGCTAATTTACCGATTGACGAGTTATTACGCCAACGTGAGCAACGTTACCGGAATTTTTAAAAGAAAAATTATTTGGAGGCCGAATTAAATGAGTGGCTTTTTAGATGGAAAAACAATTGTGATCATGGGGGTCGCAAATAAACGCAGTATTGCTTGGGGATGTACCCAGGCAATTATTGATCAAGGCGCTAAGGTTATTTTAACTTATCAAAATGATCGAATTAAGAAGAGCTTACAACGATTTGTTCCTGAAGATTCAGAATTAGTAGAATGTGACGTTGCTGATGATGACAACATTAAAAATGCATTCGAAGAGATTGGTAATAAGTATGGCAAAATTGATGGTGTGATTCATGCAATCGCTTATGCTGACCTTGAGACATTGACGTCTGGGCTGGTACATACTACTCGTGAAGGATACGATTTGGCTCAAAACATTAGTGCCTACTCATTGATTGCAGTGAGTCGTTATGCACAACCAATCCTAAATGACCCTTCAAGTATTGTAACTTTGACTTATTTTGGTTCAACTCGGGCCATTCCAAATTACAATATGATGGGTGTTGCCAAAGCGGCCTTGGAAGCCAACGTTCGCTATTTAGCTTCAGATTTAGGGGTGAATGGGATTCGAGTAAACGCAATTTCTGCGGGTGCGGTTAAGACATTAGCAGTTACCGGCATTAAGCATCATGGTGAATTGTTAAAGGAATCGGAGTCGAGAACCGTTGATCAAAAGAGCGTTACAACAACCGAAATCGGAAATGTGGCTGCCTTTTTGATGAGTGATCTGGCAACTGGAATGACCGGCGACGTGGTTTACGTTGATAAGGGTGTGCATCTTATTTAAAGAGAGTGATCAAATCAGCGGTTAGATCCCAGAATATAAGCCAGCCCATCTAATATTCTGGTTTTGAATATTAGATGGGCTGGCTTATATGGCCGGGAGCTGCTGATTTGATCACGTTTCGGCTAAGAAACATAGGCGAGTTCTCGGCATTCTGGTTTTGAATTCCGACCTTGGTTTATCTTATGTGTAAAACTAATAGATTATCGACGAAGAATGGGATCTTGATTTAAGAGTGAGGTAGGGACAAATGATGGATCATCAGGCTCAAATTTTACATGCATTGTTAGCGGCCGACCATCGCTACGTTTCAGGAAATGAACTTGCCCGGCAGTTTAAGATTAGTCGTCCGGCAGTGTATAACAATATTTTGAAACTGGAACGTTGTGGTCATCAAATTGATACGAAAAAAGGTTTGGGATATTGGCTCTTCGTCAACTGTTGTTGGTGAATCCATATTTCGAGTTCTAATCACTTCGTGATTAGGGCTCTTTTTGTTTTGATTTTGAAAACGTATAGTACTCGAGTTCTAAACCTCCAGAAGCTGCGATAGCCAAAACTGGCTCGTTTGATCGCCTTGATTTTATTATTAGAACCTTCCAAAGGACCATTTGAATAGTGTGTGGTAAAGGTGTTACGAATCTCATCATGATGGCTTTCAAGTGTTTTAATCGTGTTCTTCATTTCTTCAGAATACGTTTTGTTATTCCAAAATGCCGCATTGTAGTTATGCCAATCTTGATGTTGGACAGCTGACCGGACGCTGTTTAAGACTTGATAAGTTTGTTCTAGTTCTGAATCCAACGATAACAGCTGATGGACAACATCGGTGGCAGCCATCCAGTAAGGAAAATTAGTCCACTTTTTGAATTGTTCAAAGTTAAGCTGTTCAGTTGGTACTAACAACAGCTTCCAGTAGCGCTTAAGGGCGTGAAATTCGCGAGAAGACGGGGTAAACTTCTTCATCACCTTGATTCTGGTTTTGTTAAACGCCCGATTTAGGGCGTTGATAATATGAAACTTGTCCATGACCACCATGGCATTGGGGAACACGGTCTGCACAAGCTTGGGGTAGGTATAATTCATATCAGTCACAATAATTTTGACGTTTTCTCGGGCAGCTTGATCGAAGCGGTAAAAATACTTCTCTAGTTTATTGATGGTTCGATAAGGGAGTAAGTCGATTAATTCATGGGTTTCGCCATTCATGAACTCAAAGCTCATGGCACCAGTAGCGCTCTTGGTACTCTTCACCTCATCCATTAAGATGATCTCTGGTAAATAGTGCCAATTGGTTTGAAAGTCTCGTTCAGCGCGCATTAACTGGCGGCCCACAAATGAATCTGATGCCGATACTTCATTGGCAATGTGCTTCAAAGAGACCGGTTCACCGAGCTTCTCTAGGCATTCTTTGCGGCTGGTGTTTGAAATTGTACAGTGTTTCGGAACTGCCAATGTTTGTGCAAGAAAGTTGCCGTGACATTCTTTACAGTGGAAATAGCGGCGCTTTAAGGCTAAGATGACGGTGTTGCTCAGAACCTTCGAGAATCTGATAGTGGTATTGCGCCAGCCGTAGTTAATAATCTTTTGATCATTGATAATCCCGCACTTGGGACAAGCCTTCGGCGTGTAATCCAAGTGGCCAGTTAAGCGAATAACCCCGTCTTCTCCAGTTTCACCGTCAGTAATTTTTAGGTTCTCGTCAGCTATTCCTAATAATAATTTTGTAGTATCATGACACATAGGGCATTTCCTTCTTTCTGAAAAATCTTCGTGGTGGTTGACTTGGATGAACGGACAGGAAATGTCCGCTTTTTTATTCTAGCCATAAATAAAAAATCTGTCATCAGTAATAGATGAAAATCTATTACCAACAACAGATATTGTAGAACCGGGATATTGCTATGAGCAGTCTGGATATTTAAATTCTCAAGTCATTAATCATTATCGCACGACAACGTATCCGGTTGATGTCCAGACATTTGACACCTTAACTTCAACTAATGATTTTGCTAAGCAATTTTGCAGTTCCCGAGTTGTGACTCGTGCCCAGGCTTTTGTGACTGACACGCAAACTAGTGGCCATGGCCGCTTGGGGCGTCATTTTTATTCACCTCGTCATAGTGGTATTTACATGAGTATACTTGTGCCAATTCAAAATCGGGATACCATTCATTCTGGTTTAATTACAACCAGCACCGCCGTTTGTGTTGTTCGGGCATTAAAACAATTCTTTCCCCAAGTCGATTTTCGGGTTAAGTGGGTTAATGACATTCTAGCCCACGATAAAAAATGTGGGGGCATTTTAACCGAAACGATTTCCAGCTTAGAGGATGGATCCCATGAAAATGTGATTGTTGGCATTGGTTTAAACGTTGATTCTAATCATTATCCAGATGATATTAAACATAAAGCCGGCTCAATTGTGAGCCAAAGCCAAATTGATCGCAATCGAATCGTTGCCAGTATTATTGATAATTTCTTTTATATGTATCAGACTTATCGAACGGGCAGCTTTTTAAAGGCCTATTCTGAACTATCGGAAACGCTTGGTCAAAAGATTGAGGTTGTTATGGGGACAAGAACCATTACCGGTGTTGCACGTCATTTTAATGATGAAGGCGCATTGGTGATTCAAGAAGAAAATGGTAAGTTAATCACAGTGGCTAGTGGTGAAGTAACTAAGGTTTATTTACCGGAAAATGGCTATCATGGTTAGCCATTTTTTTGATAGCATGGTTAACCCAAACTCATAATTTGGTTAACCATTAAAATAATAAATGATGGGATAATTATCAATGAAAATAAAAGAAATCGTTCAAACATCGTTAATTGCTGCAACAATCATTATTTTAGGGATGATTCCACCGTTGCCACTAGGAATCATTCCGGTACCAGTGGTAATGCAAAATCTGGGAATTATGCTGGCTGGAGCGTTGTTGGGATCAAAACGAGGAACCATCGCAGTTGCACTTGTCCTGTTACTTGCATTAATTGGTTTTCCGGTATTAAGTGGTGGTTCAGCGGGGCCGGCTGTTTTTGTTGGACCAACTGGTGGTTATCTGTTTGGGTGGCTAATGGCACCTTCAATCATGGGATATGGTCTTTCGCAGCCATTTGTCAATCGCGCATGGTCAAAGATGGCTGTTATTTGGCTGGTTGGCGTCTTATTTGTTGATTTGGTTGGCTCAATTTGGTTATGGCTAGTCAGCCCGATTTCATTGGTTAATTCACTGATTTCAAATTTGGCCTTTATTCCTGGTGATACGTTAAAGTCGATCGCTGTTTATCTGGTTGCGGTTCGGGTTCAGGCATTGACGCATGTTTCTACCCGCTAGCCTAAGAAGATTATGTCTTTAGCACTTTTTTATTAATAATAAAAGGAGGATGGGATAATAGTCATTTATCCCATCCTCTGTTCGTGTAAACACGATTGTTACCGAGCGAAAACGCGGGACAAAAGGCAACTCCCGGCCGTATAACTGAATTATCCAAATATTCAAGTTCAGAATATTCGGATAATCCAATTACACTCTGGAAGTTAAACGCCTTTTGCCCCGCTCTGCTTCTTTATTATTGAATTAAATTAATTTTAAATAAATGGCGAATAATTAATGGAAGAAGACGTTGAGAATCATAACCATGCCAATCCCGACAACGGAAATGATCGATTCCAAAACGGTCCATGTTTGTAATGTTTGTTTGATTGTTAAATCAAAATATTCTCTAAACATCCAGAAGCCGGCATCATTAACATGTGATGCGGCAAGTGAACCAGCACCGATGGCTAGAACCATTAAAGCAGGATCAACACCTGACTGTGCCATTAATGGAGCCACAATTCCGGCAGCGGTTAATGATGCAACGGTTGCTGATCCAAGGGCAATTCGAAGCACAACCGCAATTAACCAGCCAAGAATTAATGGTGACATTGACGAGCCTAAGAAAATTTTGGCAACTTCTTTACCAACACCACCATCAATGAGGACTTGCTTAAACGCACCACCACCAATAACTAATAGCAGCATTGCGATTGATTTAACGGCGTTTTCAAGTGATTCCATAATTTGGGCAGTTGTTCGTTTTTGAGCCCAACCCATTGTCCACATTGCGAAGAATAATGAAATTAACATTGCGATACTTGGTGATCCAATGAATTCAATAATTGAATCAAGCATGGATGGATTCTTAGGTTCGGCACCGCCATTAACTGTCATTTTGTAAATTGTCGCAATGGCAAGTAAGATAACAGGGAACAAAGCAGTTAAAACTGATAAGCCAAACGACGGTGACTTTTCAGGACTGTATTCCTTGACTTCACCAATTGAAGAAAGGTTTCCCTTTCGATCAAAAGCAGCCGGAGCGAACTTGCGGGCGAGCTTTGAGAACAACGGACCGGCAATGTAGGCAGCGATTAAAGCAATTACAAAGCCGAAAATTAAGACACGACCATCATTTGCTCCCAAGACTTGCGCGATGGCAACTGGTGCTGGATGAGGCGGCAAGAATCCGTGGGTAACTGACAATGCGGCAGCCATTGGAATCCCCAAATAAAGAATTGGAACGCCAGCCTCAACAGCAATTGCGAAGACGATTGGAACCAGTAAAACCATCCCAACTTCAAAGAATAACGCAATCCCTAAAATAAATGAAGCGAGCATAACGGCGATTTGCAGCCGCTTGCGACCAAATTTATTAATCAAGGTGTGAGCAATCATATAGGCACCACCGGAATCGGAAACCAGTCGGCCAAGCATGGCACCAAACCCAAAGACCATTGACAGTTCACCTAATTGACTTCCAATCCCATTAGTGATTGAATCCGCGATTTTACCAAGTGGCATGCCCAGCATAACCGCGGTGATTGCAGCAGTTAATACCAACGAAACGAAGGTATTAATTTTAAATTGAATAACTGAAACTTGAAAGTATGAAGACAGACTGATCCCTTGGTATCACAGGGCATATTTTAATTAATTTAACCATTTAGCTTGCTGTTAACAGCGAAACTAACCGTTTCGGCAAAAATGTGAAGAACTGATTCATCATCTGAATAATTTGGGCTCTTCTTGCATAAACTTCATGATTAATAATCGTTTTTAACGAATTTAGAAGCCATACCAGTGCTTGAGACAACTCAATATCTGGCATGGCTTCGTTCATTATAAAGAATAAATCCCCAATGGTGCGATCATCCTGATTTTGCCGTTCCTGCCAAGCTAATAGGTCATAAGTCATCATGACAATTGCTAAATGGCCACAAAGCCCGTCATAATTTTGAACTTGTGATTTGTCGAGCCGCAAGTATTGCTTGGCAACTTTAAAGTAATTCTCAATTTGCCATCTTCGGGCGTATAGTTGAATGATCTCTTGTGGCTGAAGGCCTAACTGAGTCGTTGCCAGTACTAGGTAGTCATCTTGACGGGCCCGATTAGCCACAAATACCAAGCGAAGCTTGAATTTTTGGTTCCCGACGTGCGCTTCGACAAAGCAGCTGTATTGATAAGCTTGCTTGGGTTGATATTTTGAGGCCTGCAGTCGCTTGTATAATGCTCTAACTGAATATTGCCGTCCGCGATATTGATAGTAAATTTTGCTGGACCGTTTAAGCATGCCCACGCCGTTTAATCCCAACTTGGTTAATTCATAGAACATTTTTGGTGAGCTATACCAGCTATCAAATAACACATAGTCAGCTAGAACGCCATTTGCGAGGGCTTGCTTGACAAGTTGCAATGAAACGAGGTTCATTTTTTGCTGTGCTTGGCGACGTCTCCGGCCAGCAATTGTTCGTTGATCGGTTGTTTTAGCTGATTTTCCAAGGACGTTTTGTGGCTTCTTGGAAGACATTAATGCAAAGTTGATCGGTAAGAATGTATTGGCGTCACTCCAACCCAAAGTTAAAGCCCGGTATCCCTTAATATATAACTGTTTGTCATGGTCAAAGACTCGCGCTAGTAATTCGGTTTGGGTGGCGTACTCACGGGAAAAGAGTGTATCGTCAATGATCAATGCTAACCGCCGCCGGCGGTCAATAAACGGTCGTAAATGCTTGATTAAATGACTCCCAACTTGACAAATCAAGCGTTGCCAATTGATCCGGCCATCGTTC
This sequence comes from Loigolactobacillus backii, assembly GCF_001663675.1. Classification (NCBI taxonomy): domain Bacteria; kingdom Bacillati; phylum Bacillota; class Bacilli; order Lactobacillales; family Lactobacillaceae; genus Loigolactobacillus; species Loigolactobacillus backii. Next base: position 51,038 of record NZ_CP014877.1, on the reverse strand, counting down.
AAATTATTTCTGACGGTGCGACTGGTAAAGTTAGGTGTTTCATGGGCTCGATAAAGCGAGCGTCCCAGGAACTTTGTCGTGAGCAGCCATTCAATGACCTTCATCAAGCTGATTTCTGAATGCCGGCGATAATTCACCAACTTGGTGAGTTTAGATAGACCAATGAGGGAAGTAAATTGATGAACAATATTGTGAAGCTCGTTTTCTGTATTTTTTTGTCTTATAATATTCATGACGTAAGTCTCCTTTGTATCTTGGTTTTGGTCGACTAAAGTATACAACGCAGGAGAGCTTGCGTTTATTTTTTTGCCAAAAAAGCCAATAACCACACGCCTTTGGCGTGATTATTAGCTTTCAAGTTTCAGACTAAAAAATAAACTAAATGATATACACCATGAAATCAGTAATCGAACACAAAATCAGCTGCAAGCATTTGCTGAACAGAATCCGGAGATCAAACAACCCGAATCCGAACTTGCTCAGAGTCTAAAACGTTAGCCAGTTTTTAAGGGACATGCTATAATGTAATAGAAAAAGGAAGTCTTGCGCTAACAAGACTTCCCGCGCAAGCCGCTTCAAAGGCGGTGGCATTAGTTAAGAAATGATAGTTGAGTCACCCTGTAACCTAGCCAAAGTTACGCAGGGCGGCTTTTTTATTTGTTTCTTTTGTCGATGTATGTTAGCAACGCTAAAATAAACATTGCAAATAGCAACATCAACGAGAGTGTCTGGAAGACGCTCATTGACTGTGAAACCTTCCTGAAGATTATTCCATGTTCCCATGGGCCTCACCTCGCAAGGGAAAAGACAGCCACCGCCCTTAAAACTTCTTGCTTAATCCATTATACTGGAATATTTATAATTGATTCAAGAAAATCCTAGATTGCATAATTAAAGTTACCACCCAGTAAATGTGAAAAAAGACTATGGCAATAGTCAGGTGCTCATGTGTGATTACACGCAGGCAAAGGAGATTAAAGTCGTGCTTAGCGAGATTGCTGATCAGGTTGCTGGCAGACTTCGTCACCATCAAGTACAAGGTGAAGTGGTTAGCGTTGGGATTGATTATGCTGATGCAGAAGAAGCGGGCACCTCCGGTTTCGGTGTGCAAATGAAGATTGATCCCACAAACCACACTGACGATTTGAGCCCCAAAAAACGTCCGCACGTCCAACCGTACAATTATTGTCCGGACCATTGACATTCTTGCCGAACGATTTGGCAGGTCATGCATGAATTAGGCATTCAATCGACTATGTATCGCAAACGTCCTAAAAAGCCTACAACCAATACTGACACGTCGCAGAAGCCTAATTTAATGAGACATCTAGCTGATTTATCTGGGGTCGTTACCACTGACATCACCTATATTCACCTGATCAATCAAAACTGGGTTTATCTCGCAACTTTGTTTGTCGTTCCTCGGTCACATCAAAACAAAATAAAACACTGGTAAAAGACCTGATGATGCGTGAATTTAAGAAATAACCAAGTGCCTTCGTCAGAACGTAACTTCTTTTGTCCGGCCTATTGACATTCTTGCCGACGTAGAGCCAAATAAAGACCCTGAAGAATAATAATATTCTTCAGGGTCCTCTTTAAATAATCTATATTCGCTACAGATATATTTATTTAATGGTTAATCATTACGACGTTTCTTGATACCAAGAAAACCGAGTAAACTTCCAAACATTGCCAACAAAATACCAATAAATGACATTGTTTGACTTTGACTATTGTTTTCACCAGTTTGAGGTAATTCTGGTGAATTAACAGCACCGTTGTTAACTTTAGATCCTGTATTAGTCGACGTATTGATTACTCCATTGTTAGTAGCGTTACTTGGCTGGGAAGGATTCCCTGGTTGGTTAGAACTGGGATTTCCTGTGTCCGTACCATTACCTGGCTTCCCCGGTTGATTGGACCCAGTGCCGCCATTGTTATCTGTTGCGGGGTTCTTCGTGTAAACATAGGTAACAGTCTGATCCTGATCCGTAAAGCTCCCCGTAGGGTTCCCTTGGACTTCTTTGAAGGTGTAGCCTGGCACATCCTTTTGGGTCGTTGAATATGGATCGCCTACATTACCAGAAGCAATAACGTCGTCAGCAATTGGATTGCCGTTTTCATCAACATACTTAGCTGTGACGTTACCGCCAGCAACTGGAGTCTTGGCGTAGACAATGGTCTGAACATTATCCTTACTATCTTGCGTTAAGCCATCAACTGAATCGCTGGCTGGCTTACTTGCAGTATAGCCTGGAATTACCGGTGAATTTTTACTATCAAAACTCGTCTTGCCATTTTCGGCTGTCCAACCATCATCCTTAACAATCTCACCGGTGACCTTATCAATTTCAACTTGATGGTCAAATGTCGTGGAATCAGTCTTATCAGGAGCTGCTTGTGAACCATCGCCATATTGATAATGGATTGTCTGGTGAACATCAGTTGTCAGCGAATTCTTATCAGTCCCAGCTGGCCATTTCGGACTATCTGGATCATCTGGATTAATTGGCGTACCTGGTGTTTGTGGATTCGTTGGATTTACTGGGACCACGTCGTGGTCATAGTAAACATTAACTGTAACATCCTTATCACCTGGGGTAACTGTCTGTTGAGCAACTGTGGCCAAATCCGGTGCCAAGTAGCCCTTGGAACTCAAGTCAGGAGAAGTGACAGAATCCCAATCAGACTTATTATCAACTGCAGTCCAAGCTTTATCACCATCAGTTTGGTCAACGGTATCACCACCTGTTGTCGAGTAACCAATGATTTGACCAGTTACTTTATCAACAATGGCGGTACGGTTATACGTAACCTGTTCAGTAACTTGCTTAGCGACAACTTTGCCAGTCTGCTTATCCAGGTAATTAACAGTCCTAATGACTGTCTGAGTAACAGAACTCTTGTCAGTTCCTTCTGGCCACTTTGGTCCATCAGGATTAATTGGTTCACCTGGTGTTTGTGAATTATTCGGACCAACCGGCGTTGTGCCATGAGTTAAATGAACCTCGAAACTTTGAACGGTACCATCTTGGTTATAAACCACACCATTAGTTGGATAATTGTCTGAGACTAATTGATACCCTTGTTTTTCATAATCGGCAATGGTGTCACCCGTCCGATAAGGATCAGTTGAACCATCGCCATATTGATAATGGATTGTCTGGTGAACATCAGTTGTCAGCGAATTCTTATCAGTCCCAGCTGGCCATTTCGGACTATCTGGATCATCTGGATTAATTGGCGTACCTGGTGTTTGTGGATTCGTTGGATTTACTGGGACCACGTCGTGGTCATAGTAAACATTAACTGTAACATCCTTATCACCTGGGGTAACTGTCTGTTGAGCAACTGTGGCCAAATCCGGTGCCAAGTAGCCCTTGGAACTCAAGTCAGGAGAAGTGACAGAATCCCAATCAGACTTATTATCAACTGCAGTCCAAGCTTTATCACCATCAGTTTGGTCAACGGTATCACCACCTGTTGTCGAGTAACCAATGATTTGACCAGTTACTTTATCAACAATGGCGGTACGGTTATACGTAACCTGTTCAGTAATTTGCTTAGCGACAACTTTGCCAGTCTGCTTATCCAGGTAATTAACAGTTCTAATGACTGTCTGAGTAACAGAACTCTTGTCAGTTCCTTCTGGCCACTTTGGTCCATCAGGATTATCTGGATTAATTGGTTCACCTGGTGTTTGTGGATTATTCGGACCAACCGGCGTTGTGCCCTGAGTTAAATGAACCTCGAAACTTTGAACGGTACCATCTTGGTTATAAACCACACCATGAGTTGGATAATTGTCTGAGACTAATTGATACCCTTGTTTTTCATAATCGGCAATGGTGTCACCCGTCCGATAAGAATCAGTTGAACCATAGTCGCCAGTCAAGTCCTTAGCGCTTAAGGTTTTACCAGTCTTATCATCAATATAAGTGACGTTGGCGGCTTCTTGGTTTGATGTATAGATAATGGTCTGAACATTATCCTTACTATCCTGCGTTAAGCCATCAACTGAATCGCTGGCTGGTTTACTTGCAGTATAGCCTGGAATTACCGGTGAATTTTTACTATCAAAACTCGTCTTGCCATTTTCGGCTGTCCAACCATCATCCTTAACAATCTCACCGGTGACCTTATCAATTTCAACTTGATGGTCAAATGTCGTGGAATCAGTCTTATCAGGAGCTGCTTGTGAACCATCGCCATATTGATAATGGATTGTCTGGTGAACATCAGTTGTCAGCGAATTCTTATCAGTCCCAGCTGGCCATTTCGGACTATCTGGATCATCTGGATTAATTGGCTTACCTGGTGTTTGTGGATTCGTTGGATTTACTGGGACCACGTCGTGGTCATAGTAAACATTAACTGTAACATCCTTATCACCTGGGGTAACTGTCTGTTGAGCAACTGTGGCCAAATCCGGTGCCAAGTAGCCCTTGGAACTCAAGTCAGGAGAAGTGACAGAATCCCAATCAGACTTATTATCAACTGCAGTCCAAGCTTTATCACCATCAGTTTGGTCAACGGTATCACCACCTGTTGTCGAGTAATCAATGATTTGACCAGTTACTTTATCAACAATGGCGGTACGGTTATACGTAACCTGTTCAGTAATTTGCTTAGCGACAACTTTGCCAGTCTGCTTATCCAGGTAATTAACAGTTCTAATGACTGTCTGAGTAACAGAACTCTTGTCAGTTCCTTCTGGCCACTTTGGTCCATTTGGCTCATCTGGATTAATTGGTGTTCCTGGTTTTGCTGGATTACTTGGATTAATCGGTGTGATTACATGTACCAAGTGAACTTCATAATTCTTGACTATTCCATCTTCGTTATATTCCACACCAGTTGCCGGATAACCATCTGACACTAGCTTATAACCCTGATTTTCATAATTTTTGATTGTATTACCAGTTTGATAACTATCCGTCGTACCATAGTTTCCCGTTAAGTCTTTGGTACTTAACTTCTTACCCGTCGTATCATCAATATATGTGACATTTGCCTTCTCAGCATTTGGCGTATAGGTCACTGTATAGTTCAAATTTCCATTGGTTATATCAACGGTTTTGGACGTCGTTTGTGTTAAATCATTAGTTGGACCAGTCGTTTTGATAACATGATATCCTGGAACTGTTGGATTGGTAACAGCTTGAAAATTGGCCTCATTACTTTCAGTCCAAGTACTATCTGGTTGACCATCTACATCCAGAGTAGGTTGTTTTTGCGTTCCATTTTTATAGTAAGTGGTCGTTTCTTTCGTAACTGGATTAGTAACCGTTAGGAAATTAATTGGGGTAGCCGTATGGCTTGCTGAAACGGTTTCACCATTTTGATTAACGTAGTTGATTGTTTCATTAACTGTTTTCATAGTTGTACTATAGGCTGGCGCATAAACATAAATTACAGTTCCATTGTCCCCGGGATTTTTCAAAGTTCCACTAGCTGGTAAACTGTTTCCTCCAGTAATAGCACTATCACTCATTTTAATAAAAGTGTAATTAGGTATATCAAGCCGTGTCGTATCATAATTACCATTGACATCTGCACCGCTTGGATATGAAACAGTCCCTTGATCTAACTGATTGCCCTTTTGATCCACATATTTCACATTAACAGTGGCAGCCTGTTTAAAATCAAAACTGCTAATTTTAAATTGTTGCAAGTTTGTATTAGCACCAGTTGAAGCACTGACGACCATAGCCATGGCTTGATATGCGTCAGGAATTGAAGTGGAGGTCCAAGTTAGGACATTTCCACCTGTCTCGGTATAATTAATAGTTAATTTCCTATTGCTGCCATCATAGCTAACAACAAAATCATGAAACTGACCATCCAAATCTCCTGAATTCAGTTCTTGCACGGAACTCATCATATCAGTTGTGGCCCACCAGCGTGAATAAGAATTCCCATCTTGAGCTTGGACTAGCTTTTGACTTGTGTTTACAAAAGCGCCAAATTGTGGAAACTTGGTTCCATCGGGGTCGGTATCCCAACCATATCCATTAGAATCGGTTGAAGCAACTTGTGCACCATCTTCGTTAGCCTGTGGGGTTCTATAATCATTATGATATGTGTCAAGCTTGAAACCAATTGCTTCTTGTAAACCACCAATACCGAGATTCGCACCGGCATTTCCAATATCAGTAGTATTACCAGTATGAAAGGCAAAGCCAATTCCATCAGCTCCTCCTTGAGAGGAAGTTCTATTTCCTAAATTAATTTGACCGGTTAATGTGAAATTAGTATTCATATCGATTTTACTTTCGAGAGAAAAGTTTCCGTCTTTATTATTTTCATCTGGTGTAATAGTCACAATCCCAGTTGTTCGATCATAAGCAGCTGAACCATTTAATGAAAAATATTTTTCGAAATTATCTTTAGTTACTTTCGTCAGAGCTTCTGAATCAGCATTTAATTCAGAGGATGAACTTAGTTGAGTTAATAGGTTCTGGTAGGAAACTTGTACTGTAGTACTGTTGGGTAAGTTATTATTAGCAGCTGAGCTTGCCATAATATTATCGGTTTTAGTATTGTCACCAGCAGCTGCAGTTGTTGCAGTATTATCGGTTTTAGTACTGTCACCAGCAGCTGCAGTTGTTGTAGCATTATCGGCCATTAGCTGAACAACACTCTTCGTATCACTGGCACTGCTTGCTGCAGTAGCTGCAGATTGAGCAGCACTCTTCGTATCACTAGCACTGCTTACTGCAGTAGCTGCAGATTGAGCAGCACTCTTCGTATCACTGGCACTGCTTACTGCAGTAGTTGCAGATTGAGCAGCACTCTTCGTATCACTGGCACTGCTTACTGCAGTAGTTGCAGATTGAGCAGCACTCTTCGTATCACTGGCACTGCTTGCTACAGTAGCTGCTGATTGAGCAGCACTCTTCGTATCACTGGCACTGCTTGCTACAGTAGCTGCTGATGAAGCAGCGCTCTTCGTATCACTAGTGCTGTTTACAGTGGGGGCAGTTAAGTTCCCTAAGGTGGTATCAGCATGAACTGCTACCGTTGATACCCCACCGAAGACAAAAAAAGACAGTGTAGCAATTGCGGCAAAAACGAATTTTTTGCCATCTTTATACATTTTATAATGTAATTTCTTTTCTCCCATTATAAATTCCTTCCCGCTCAATTATATTGAGCTAATCTACTTTTAATCTATTTTTAATTATATACTCATAGAATAAGAATGACATGCCTAAGTCTGCAAAATAAAGCACTTTTTTGTAAATAGTCAGGGAGATATCATGAATCAGTCAACTTTTCAGCTACTTGGTAATGTTGCTTCAGCAGATTTCTACCTTTGTGAAGGCAGTGATATTACTTTAATATCTGATAATAATGCCTATAATATGAAAGCTTTAGTCCAAGAAGCGCTTAAACTGCGTGTTCCTAATTCTTTGACCGTTATTGATTTAAACAACTTCTACGTTGGTATGATCCCTATTGATCATAATCAGATATTGACCATGATTCCTCATATTAACACCACCAATATCCCATTCAATTATCAGGAAATCACTAATTTTATCGGGTCTAGAATTTTTGGTGTTGGAAAGTATTTCCATTCCAAAAGTACTAGGCCCTAATTTAAAAAGCCATTGATAATGGATCAAAAAAGGCCACTAGGGTATACCCTAGTGGCCGTTTTTATTTTTGTGCTATACTAGGAAATACAGATGTTCATTAGAACTGTCCAAAAAGGGAGAGCTAGAAATGGCTAAAATCGGTTATGCTCGTGTGAGTTCCAAGGAGCAACATTTAGATCGACAGTTAGCGGCTTTAAAAGGCGTTGATAAACTATTTTCAGATAAGTTAAGTGGGGCTAACACCAAGCGACCTGAACTGCAAAAAATGCTGGCCTATATCCGTGAAGGCGATATTGTCCTGGTTACTGAATTAGACCGCTTGGGCCGAAACAACCAGGACTTAACTAAGATTATGAACACCATTCAGAACAAAGGTGCCACCCTAGATGTGTTGAATTTGCCGTCCATGACGGGGATTGCGGATCCTAACTTGCGTCAACTGATGACTAACTTAATCATTGAACTGTATAAGTATCAGGCCGAAAGTGAACGGAAGCGGATTATTGAGCGTCAACAACAGGGGATTTTCTTGGCCAAACAGCAGGGGAAATATCATGGGCGCAAACCCCAATATACCGAAGATGATCCCCGCTTACTACATGCTTTTAAGCTTTATCAGACGGGCATGAGTGATGTAGACGTCGCCCGTAATACCGGTATTAAGCGAACAACTTTTATCAGATATCGCAAGAAGTGCAATATAAAAAGATGAGATTTACATGCGATAATTACGTTATACTAGTTTAGAGAGGGCGACATAATGATCATTCAAACAAAGGGACTTACTAAAACTTATCAATCAAAAGTGGTGGTTGACCATATTGATTTAGCAATCAAAGAAGGAAGCTTAACTGCTCTACTAGGACCCAATGGCGCTGGTAAAACAACCACTATATCGATGCTCACAAAGATCTTAAATCCAACCAGTGGAATGATCAAGATGAAACCAGACATAAAGATTAGCATGGTATTTCAACAGAGTATTTTAGATAATGATTTGACAGTTATGGAAAATTTGAGTATTCGAAATAAACTTTATAAAGAAGCCAAATCTAATCATATTGATGCTTTGATTCAGAAAATCGGGTTAACTGAATTTATTAATCAAAAATACGGCCGACTTTCTGGTGGGCAACGGCGACGAGTTGATATAGCAAGAGCTCTACTTAATCAACCTGATATTATTTTTTTGGATGAGCCAACTACGGGTTTGGATATCCAAACCCGCTCGGCAATTTGGAAATTGTTGCATTCATTGCAAAGTCAAAATAATTTAACCATTATTTTGACGACACACTATCTTGAAGAAGCAGACAATGCAGATGAGGTTTATATTATTGATCATGGCAAAATAATTGCCAGCGGATCCGCTGATGAAATTAAAACACAAAACTCCAGCAGTAAACTCGTGATTGTTTCTGAACAAGCTGATCAATTAATGGCATTGATACCAAGTAAAATAATTCATACGCAGATTAATCATAAAACCCGAATTATTCATACGAGGTTTAATATCGGCATACCGCACAATTTTGGACCAATTCTCGTGCTGCTATGGCGTAGTCAAACCAAGATGTACTGTTTTTGCTAAAGGCTACCAAATTATGGGGCTGGATAAATTTTTGATCCTCAATTTTGAGCATACTTGCCCCTTGGCCGAACCGACTTTTTTTGATTTTTTGCACCAGTTTAGCCCCACTGTAGCGCTTGGATTCGAGCTAACAGTTGATAAAACAAATCCTGATAGACGTGGTGGCGGCTTAATTTTAGATAAAGTTGCCGGCCGCTGGTCACCAGCTTACCCGCTACTTTAAACAGCCATAAGCGCAAGGTTGTAACCTGTAATCGCTGATGTTGTACAGGCAACAATTGGCGCATCAAGCTGACTAAATTATAAGCGAGGACACTGAGCATCATGCGGGCATAATTTGGTATAAATTGCGAGCTAGTCATTTTATCCAGGTAAAAGCCAGCCTTGGCTTCCTTGATATAGTTTTCCATTTGACCCCGTTGGTGATAGGCGTGAAATGCATCTTCGGCGACAAAACTCGTTAAATTGGACACGAGGTATTCATGTTGAAATAACAATTCACCAGCTGGTCGAGTTGATTTAATATAGATCTGGCGCGGCTTAGACCATGATCGGGCTTGATAAGACGCGCGATAATAATGGACCTCGGTCTCAGTCCAATTCTGCTCATCACTGATCTGAACAAAACGTTCAGCCAGTTGGTTCAGCCGCCGATTGGCTTTCAGGCGGATCAAGTAAAAAGTGTCGTTGGCTTCACAAGTTTCGTATAATTCTGGAGTCGCAAAGCCACTATCCCCGCGGACCAAGATATCAGCGTTCGGTTTGACTTGATGATAGTGCTGTAGTAGTGGTGTGATAAAGGGGGCAATATCCGTACTGGTATAAACATTACCTGGGCGCAATTGAGCCTTTAAACAGTGGCCCGTTTGCCCGTCAAAAGCGACCAGCGGATGGTAACCCGTGGTACCGTAATGCGCATTAAAGGCCGTTTTTTCCTGATGACCATGAGTATCGGCGTGAGTCGAGTCAATATCGAGGATCAGCTGTTGTTGCTTGGCGCCAGTCCACGCTTGGTCAAGCAATGCTTGATTCAACGTTTGTAATGAGGTGATGGTCTGCTCGTCACAGCGTTGCCAAAAACGGGATAATGACGGTTGTGAGGCCAATTGCGGTTGTGCCAATAGTAATTTAAATGTGGGGTCATTGCGCAAACTGGTGGCAGCTAGATCGGCCGGGTAACCGGCGATCAACTGCAGCACGACCTGTTCTAGTAGACTAACGTTGCTGTAACGAGCGTAATGGCGCTGGTCATCAAAATGGACTAATTGATACGCTAAGGTCGTGAAATTGAGTTGCGCCATTAATTCTTTGACCAACACTAGCCCAGCATCAGTGGAAAGTTCACCACCAGTGTGCGAAATATGTAATTTAGGATTGAAATTAACTCGTTTTCCCGGTAAAGTTGCCATGAGAAGGACCTCTTTCTTTGGGTGGATAGCTGACTTGTGGTGAATCAACTATACCAAATCGGAGGTTCTTTTTCTGCACTAAAAAGGTGAAAAATAAAAAACACAGTACCGCCCATGATACCGGGGTGACACTGTACTTGGAGAACTTATGGTGAATAATTCAGGATAAAACCATTTGTTTAAAGGCTAATTCTGACGAAGCACTCTCATTATTATTAAAGTTTCGTATTTTCATTAAAACGTTCACTTATCAAGAGGGAACGATGGATGATGCTTTTTTGTCATTAACCGGAAGGAAGATGCGTTGATATGATTACTTTAACAAGGAGAAATCTACTGTTGTATTTCCGCAATCGCCCCGGAGTATTCTTTTCATTATTGGGAGCAATGATTTCATTTCTCTTATATATTGTCTTTCTAAAAAAGTCAATGATAAGTAGCTGGAAAACTGTCCCTAGTTCTCACCAATTACTTGATTTTTGGTTGATTGGAGGGACTTTATCAGTGACTGCCATCACAACCACCCTTACCTCACTTGGACAATTAGTAAAAGATAAAGAACGCAAGGTTATTAAAGATTTTTATTTAACAGACCTTTCTCATTTTGAAATCACCATGAGCTATATGTTAAGTGCCGCTTTGATTGGCTTTATTATGCAAATAGTTATGTTCGCACTGATGATAGGATACTTTTCAATCACAGATAACTTGACCATGCCATGGGAGTCGCTACCAGCTGTAATTTGCGTTGCTCTTTTTAGCTCTTTACTAGCAGTTGTAATTAATATGTTGTTTATCCAGTTTATTAGTCGCTTTGATTCCTTGAACGCTATAGGAACAATTGTTGGCACGGCCTCTGGCTTTTTAGTGGGTACCTATATTCCAATTGGTATTCTTCCTAACTTTGCGCAGTTACTTATCAAATTAACTCCGGGTGCATATGTAGCAGCCATTTATCGACAAATACTTATGGCAGATAAATTAAAAACCGCTTTTCATGGTCAGCAAAGCCATTTTGAAAAAACGATGGGGATTAAGTTAGAGTGGCATCATTTATTAACTGGAATGCAAACGACTGTGCTCCTTACCGTAGTTTTTTTATTAGGAATAGCAGTTTTACTAATTGTTGACTTAATTCGAAGCAAGGAAAATGTGAGAACGGTTGATTGAGATAGCAAATATGATGAAACAAGTAGACCAATGTTTTGTGATTATTGATTAAGCATTCCAAGTGAATTGCGAGGGATCAATAATGCCTATAAAAATCCGATTAAATTGGAATCTGCCTTAATTGCATCGACACGCAGTCACATTACGATATTGGCCTAGCCAATAAACTATGCTGGATTAAATTTGCAATCTACCGTTTAACATTTTTTGATGCCGAGCGTAACAGCCAGGCTGTCAATTGGCACTGTTCAATTGTGTTTTGACCGTCGAACCCGTGCCCACTGAACCACGAACATCATTATCAGAACGACGGCAATTGCACCGATTGCGGCTGGTATCACGGTCATTCCGGCTAACTCAGGCCCCATCGGCCCCAGCACACCTTCACCAATGAGTGCCCCAAGGACGCCAGCAATAATGTGACCGATCCAACCCCGCGATTGACTGGGGCTCATGATAGCACCTGCAAAAGCACCAACCGCCGCGCCAACAATCATTACCCATGACCAATGCATGCTGTCATCCCCTTTTTAGCGGCGGTGTTTGAACTGCCGCACTTCTCGAAACACAGTCAATCCTAATTGCCCAATTGCAATCAATAGTGACAATTTACCCCAAAAACCAGGGGTCTGTCGTTTAATTTTAGCCATTACGGACACCTCCATCTTTTGATAGCGCTAACAAGTGCTACTTCAACAAATCCTTTTATGCCTAATCACAATTACTGCGGCTGAAGCGCCTGGGCAGCAACGGTTCCGATCACAATAAGTATCATCGCCCCGCTCACGACTGGCAACAACGTCATTCCAGCAACTGTTGGCCCGAACCATCCAAAAGACAGCTGGCCACCAAGTACACCGAATAAGCCTGCGATTAAATTAATTGTCGTTTGACGCCGACCATGTGCGCCTACCGCATTTGCAACGATACCTATTGTTAGTCCTAATATCGCAACACCTATTCCATCCCATTGTGAACACGCTCCATCCCGATATTGTGTGATTAAAATTATCATAACTATAATATTTATATTGAGCAATCAAAATGCTCATTGACCCGACTAATTCAGTAATGATGCATATTATTTCCAGTCAAACTAGTGTTCAAGCTATACTGAGACTATCAAAAGCTTACTAAATAAGCGATGAATAAACTTAATTTTTTAATCAAGAGGCGATTGTCATGGCAACAACTTACGGCATTTTCTATAACGGACAAGCGGGTAATGGGCAAGCGGCAACCGTCGCCCATCAAACCGCGCAAGCGCTATCGAACCATGGCATTGAGTCTCAATTACTGACAACACCAGGAATCCCCCGGGCAATTGCGTTAATTAAGCAAACACTTCCTCAACTGTCAGCACTAATTGTTATTGGTGGAGATGGCACACTGAACGTTGCAATGACAGCCCTAATCCAAGCTGAAGCACATATTCGTATCGGCGTTATTCCCATGGGAACGGTTAATAATTTTGCAACCCGCTACCAGTTACCAACTGACCCCCAAGCGGCCATCGAACTAATTTGTACTCAGCCGGCGACCCAAGCAGTCGGCATGCTAGTTTGTAATCAACGCCGGGCAGTCGTGAGTTCACTGACATTCGGTAATTTGGCTGACATTTCCAATGAAGTCCGACAATCTGAGAAGCAGCGATTCGGTAAATTAAGCTATCTTTACCGTGCTATTCGCCATATTGGTCACAATAAGTCACTGCCAATTCGATATCAATTCAAACACGAAGGAAGCCACACCTTAAAAACATGGTTCTGTTTGATTACAACGACCAAATCAGTCGGTGGGCACGTCTATAGCGCGTCTGCTCCAGGAAAAATGCATATTAGTCTACTTAACAACATTGGCTGGCGGCAAGTAATTCCATATATTTGGTTCGCACTAACGGGGAACTTGCAAAACTCCAAGGCCATTACACAGCTAACGGCAACCAGTGCACGAATTACGAGTGCAACTGGTCAAGCCGTGACGACACGTATTGACGGCGACCCAGCGGTTAAACTGCCAATTGAATTGACCTATTTGACAGACCGCTTCGAATTGATCGTACCAACAGTCATCGAATAACGACGTATTTTTTATTAACTAAACCGTGAAAGTTCAAAACCCAGCTAAACCCTGATTGCACTAGGTTATTTTAGCCCAAAATTAAACACAAGCAGCTCCTTGAAGTATACTTGAGTCGTCTAAACCACGATACAAAGGAGTGCTTGTGCTATGGCTAGTATACCGCAAAATAAAATTGAAAAATCAAGTTTTAAAATAATTACCCAATTTTGTGCCTTGGCGCACCTACCAGCTTTGGTCCGCTTGCTCAATGATCACCGCCATTCTAACGTTTCACTAACTGCAATCTTGATTTGGTTACTCAAGGTTATTTTCCAGCGGCGGACACTTTACCGAGCAGAAGCACCAGGCATGTGTACCAAACGCACGGTCTACAATATCTTGAATGACGGTCGGATCAATTGGCAACGGCTTAGTTGTTTATTGGCACAACGGGTGATTACTGGCCTAGCACAGTGGCTCGACGCCCGCAAAAGTGGTGCGCTGATCATTGATGACACCCTGATCTCACGACTGAATGCGAAACAAACCGAGCTTTTAGCCAACACCTTCGATCATGATCGGCAACGCTACTTAAAAGGTTACCGTGGTTTGACCTTGGCTTGGAGTAACGGCCAGCTCGTGTTGCCAGTCACGACGGCAGTTTTGTCGTCACAGAAAGCACGTAATCGGGTGGGCACACCAGCTAAAACTTTAGATCAACGCACCTTAGCCGGACAACGGCGGGCCCAAGCGATGCGGCTAATGCCAGCGGTCGCACTAGAACTGATCAAGCAAGCGCAGGCAAATGGGCTCAAAGCTAAATATGTGCTATTCGATAGTTGGTTTACCTCGCCTAAAATGTTTGCGGCGTTAAACGACCAAAAGTTGATCGGTATTGGCATGCTTAAACGGACCAAGAAGATCTATTACCGCTATCGTGGCCGCCAATACACCGTCAAAACGCTCTATCAGTACTTACGTCAGTCGCATCGTCAACCACGAGCCGACTATTTATATAGTTGCGTGGTTCAGACCGCTACCGCAAAGTTACCGTTACGCTTAGTTTTTGTCGCTAAACGCCATTGCGCCAACGACTACCTGGTGTTAGCGACCACAAAAACCAATCTGACCCCGGCAGCGATCATTCAACTTTATAGTCGCCGTTGGCAGATTGAGAACTATTTTAAGGCCGCCAAACAATATTTACGCCTTGATCAGACTCAGATCCAGGATTATGACGGGCTTTGTGCGCATATGGCTGTGACCATGATGACCTATGATCTGTTGGCTTGGCAACAGCGGCGCCAACCAGGCGTCCCAACGATTGGCGATATTTTCTATCAATTGGATACCTTACTGCCGATCATTGATCTGGCGACTGCAATCGGCCAGTTACTAGGTGAGTTGACTAACCTAAAGGTGACTAAATCACCTGCAAAAATGACTGCGCAGATCAAGACACTGATTGACCAATTTTTAAATGGCTTATCGATTCAAACTTCGGCGCTGATCACGCTGAGCATGAGCAATAGTTGAAGGTTAATTTTTAGGCTGTAAAGCTTGATGGACTAAGGGATTACTCGAATTGGAACTTTCACGACTTAGGTACTAGTTTAATTTTAATCACTCCCATATCTAACATTGTAATTAAACAGATGACACGTACAGCCCTACACACAACAGTAAACAGAACCAGTAAATCTAAAGCCAGTTTCAATTTTAAAAAAGTGAAATCTATCGATACAATTTCCGTAATTAAAGGATTTTTTAATCAAGCAAGGGTAACCTGAATTATTCACCATAAGTTCTCCAAGTACAGTGTCACCCCGGTATCATGGGCGGTACTGTGTTTTTTATTTTTCACCTTTTTAGTGCAGAAAAAGAACCTCCGATTTGGTATAGTTGATTCACCACAAGTCAGCTATCCACCCAAAGAAAGAGGTCCTTCTCATGGCAACTTTACCGGGAAAACGAGTTAATTTCAATCCTAAATTACATATTTCGCACACTGGTGGTGAACTTTCCACTGATGCTGGGCTAGTGTTGGTCAAAGAATTAATGGCGCAACTCAATTTCACGACCTTAGCGTATCAATTAGTCCATTTTGATGACCAGCGCCATTACGCTCGTTACAGCAACGTTAGTCTACTAGAACAGGTCGTGCTGCAGTTGATCGCCGGTTACCCGGCCGATCTAGCTGCCACCAGTTTGCGCAATGACCCCACATTTAAATTACTATTGGCACAACCGCAATTGGCCTCACAACCGTCATTATCCCGTTTTTGGCAACGCTGTGACGAGCAGACCATCACCTCATTACAAACGTTGAATCAAGCATTGCTTGACCAAGCGTGGACTGGCGCCAAGCAACAACAGCTGATCCTCGATATTGACTCGACTCACGCCGATACTCATGGTCATCAGGAAAAAACGGCCTTTAATGCGCATTACGGTACCACGGGTTACCATCCGCTGGTCGCTTTTGACGGGCAAACGGGCCACTGTTTAAAGGCTCAATTGCGCCCAGGTAATGTTTATACCAGTACGGATATTGCCCCCTTTATCACACCACTACTACAGCACTATCATCAAGTCAAACCGAACGCTGATATCTTGGTCCGCGGGGATAGTGGCTTTGCGACTCCAGAATTATACGAAACTTGTGAAGCCAACGACACTTTTTACTTGATCCGCCTGAAAGCCAATCGGCGGCTGAACCAACTGGCTGAACGTTTTGTTCAGATCAGTGATGAGCAGAATTGGACTGAGACCGAGGTCCATTATTATCGCGCGTCTTATCAAGCCCGATCATGGTCTAAGCCGCGCCAGATCTATATTAAATCAACTCGACCAGCTGGTGAATTGTTATTTCAACATGAATACCTCGTGTCCAATTTAACGAGTTTTGTCGCCGAAGATGCATTTCACGCCTATCACCAACGGGGTCAAATGGAAAACTATATCAAGGAAGCCAAGGCTGGCTTTTACCTGGATAAAATGACTAGCTCGCAATTTATACCAAATTATGCCCGCATGATGCTCAGTGTCCTCGCTTATAATTTAGTCAGCTTGATGCGCCAATTGTTGCCTGTACAACATCAGCGATTACAGGTTACAACCTTGCGCTTATGGCTGTTTAAAGTAGCGGGTAAGCTGGTGACCAGCGGCCGGCAACTTTATCTAAAATTAAGCCGCCACCACGTCTATCAGGATTTGTTTTATCAACTGTTAGCTCGAATCCAAGCGCTACAGTGGGGCTAAACTGGTGCAAAAAATCAAAAAAAGTCGGTTCGGCCAAGGGGCAAGTATGCTCAAAATTGAGGATCAAAAATTTATCCAGCCCCATAATTTGGTAGCCTTTAGCAAAAACAGTACATCTTGGTTTGACTACGCCATAGCAGCACGAGAATTGGTCCAAAATTGTGCGGTATGCCGATATTAAACCTCGTA
Source organism: Loigolactobacillus backii (assembly GCF_001663675.1). Lineage (NCBI taxonomy): Bacteria > Bacillati > Bacillota > Bacilli > Lactobacillales > Lactobacillaceae > Loigolactobacillus > Loigolactobacillus backii. Next base: position 33,750 of record NZ_CP014877.1, on the reverse strand, counting down.
TGAATAATTCGGGGGTAATTGGAATTATTTCCATTCCTGCAATTAAATTTGCAATCTACCATACGTGTATATAGTTGTCAAATACGTGCTATGATTGTGTATGTCCTAAATGGACACAAGCAACGCTCCTAAGCAAAGCCTGTATGTACTGATTTCAGAAAAGCCCTCTATTCCGTATAATAGAGGACTTTTTTGTGTGCATTCTGCTTAATTTAAACGGACAAGTATACGTCTAAAAGCTGAACGTGTTGTCTGAGAGCGCGATATTATTTTCCCCTAGTTCGGGCGTCTCTACTCTCCAGAATATCTAATTGAAAAGTAAATTTTCGCTTGTCTTCAGCGTCTAAAGAATCAATGAGATAGTCTAATGCGTTATCAATGGCATCTTTTTGAGATTTATATAGACCAATTCCAGATAAAGCTTCCGCTTTGTTCTTAATATGGTTGTTGATTCTAACGTTAGCATAAAAAGTAACAGAATCTGCAACGCTTTTTCCCGGTTTTGATGGTTTGCCATTATTACTTTTAAGATCATCTGTAGTAAAGGTGTTTTTGGGTTTGATATCTTGTCCACGATCAAGTGGGTCCGTCTTTGGTTGTTTTTTTAGATTGGGATTGTTTAATAATCCGCTCATTCCTATTCACCAGCCATTCTGCTAAATATTTCATCAGTAACGTTGGAGTATACGTCTTGAACTGCTTTATCAAACTGATCTTTAAATGTCACCCCGGTTACATCATATCGTTTTAAGCGTTCCATATTTTTAATTGTTATGTCAAAAATATTTTCTTTACCAAATATATCAATTGCTTTAGCTAAGGTGCTCTTATCGACAGGGGCACCATTTTTCAGCAAAACCGGCAATATTCCTAGTAAATCTAATGTCGGAGCGTGGAATTCATTGATAATTTGATCTTGCATGTATTTGATGAATGCCTGGGCACCCTGAAGCGATCTTTCCTGAGTTTGAAGAACGACAATCGCGTAGTCTGTCATATATAATGCGGTATCTGTGATTAGGCTAATTGTAGGTGGAACGTCTACCAACAAGTAGTCATAGTCATCTTTCCACGGATTTATTAAGGTAGACAAGTATTTTACACGATCGGTGTAGTCAGAAATTATATTCTCCATATATCTAGGATATAAAGAAAAGTCAGCTGAGGATGGAAGAATATCTAAATTTTGGATTACGTTGATGATAGCTGGTTTGAGGTTTTTGTTTTTAATTGCGGTCATCAAGGTTTCATCAAAAGAAGTTACTTCACCGCCGACGTTATTTTTAGTTTTTAAATATAAATTAGTGGCGTTAGCTTGAGGATCCAAATCTATTAATAGTGTTTTATACCCACGACGTGCCAACTCGATACCAGTCATTGTACTATTAGTTGTCTTGCCAGTCCCGCCTTTAAAGTTTGAAAATGTTATGACTTTGCTATCCAAAATATCACCTCATAAATATGTAGTGTAATGCTCTTAAAGCATAGCACAAAAATTAGTACATGTATACAAATACAAGTGTGTAAAAGTAAAAATGTATACATGAGCTCTATGTAGACTGCAATAGAGGCGTTTTGAATGAGTATACAAATACTAATTTTTACATTAGTATTTGTACTAATGTAAAAATGTATACATTTTTTAAAAAAGTGTTGATTTCTTTTATTGAGAGAAATACAATTGTACTTGTAAGTGAATACAAAAAAACACCCACCGACGGGCATCGGTGAGCGCCACAAAAAAAGTCATCATTGTTTAATGACTATTATATCATGGCCGGTGCGATTTTTAAAGCCCTAGGGGACAAGCTGGGGTCTAAATCTAAGGGGACACGTTTGCCAGTGCGACTTCAATAAGTCTGGCTATACCACAACAAGGTCATCTGTACGGCTGGGTGGTGAATGGTGAGCGCGACCATTAACGGCGCGGGTGGTAAAACGAAGCTTCGGCTTGGTGCCACTGATTAGTTGGTGATCGAACAAACATAAATACGTATCGTCAACGCCTGCTAGGGCGTTTTTTAGTAGGCTAAACCGAAAACGTAGGTTTATAATGAGTGGTGGTAGCAATACCGCAATTGTACAGACAAGCGACGGGCGTTAACGACCGACGAACTAGGGGGAAACCTTAGCGTAGAATTGCACTCTGGTTCAGTTATTCCAAATAGCTGTTTCCAGGGAACAATTCTGCGCTCAAAACGTCACTCCCTCTAAACTGAATGGAAAACCATAACCCGTCAAGTCAAAACCAACATTAGAATCAAGAAAGTTGATGATTTAAAATGCTTGATTTAAGAGATTGTGAGATTGCTTTTACCGGACGTCTAACTACCATGACTCGGGATCAAGCTTTTAGTTTGGCGAAAGTCTTTGGGGCGAAACCAAAAAATTGGGTTACGAAACAGACAGATTATTTAGTGGTTGGGTTAATTGAGACGGCTTTAGGTGAAGAGCCCATCACAAAAAAGTTATTGACGGGAACACCAACGATTTCAGAACGGGATTTTTTGGACTGGTGTCAGGCACGATTGGCGCAATGGTCTAGGAGTTTAGGCGGTTAAATTCACAAAGTGAGTTTACTGATTTTTTGGGGATTTTTCATCTAGACCACTCCTCTCCCGTCAAATTTCACAAAGGCCAAATAACGGATCGTTGTTTTATCAGGGCATGAAGGATTTACTTGGGATAAGCCGCCTTATGTAAACTACATAGTAATTCTCATACTTTTTAGGAGGTTTTCCATGAATATTCCACGCGTTACGCAGCTAACTGTTGGCGACCTCAAACAGTTACTCAACCAATATGATGACAGTACCACCGTGTATGTTTCCAACGATACCGCTAAAGAAGTTTCCGCCTATGAAGCTGTTAGTGTTGAGAGTGATGTGCTAGATGACAAACCGCTGATTATTATTAGTGGTGGTATCGTAGACGAACGATAGGACTGAATTCATATGTTAACTTACAAAGAACTTGCAGACAAATTAGGTGTAAAAAAGGACACGATCATATATCGCGCCCGTAAGCCACCTGACAAAAGTATCATAAAGAAAAACGGTATTAATTATTTAACAGATAGCGCTGCAGAAACTATTTCAAAAACTATTCAACAAAAAAAGCAAACCGATAATACCCGCAACACTAATGACACTGTACTCACAGAACAGTTAGCCATCAAAGACCAGCAAATAACAAAACTACAACAATTACTAGATCAGCAACAACAGCTTACCGCCAATCTACAAAATAAACTGGAAACCACCCAGCAACAATTGACTACTGCCGAAACTCAAAAAACTAAACACTGGTGGCAAAAACTATTTAGCTAATAAAACAGGACAACTTCATTCAAAAATACGGGTTCTCCTCTCAAGTGTGACAAAACGGGTAATTAATAAACGTTGATATAACAATGTTTAACGAGGTTGTAACCGTAACAAAAGTGAAAATAAGAAAGATTTTATATAAAGTTGTGTTCTGCTACTGCAAAGGTCTTTATATATAATATATTTTTATATGTTACAAAGTTACTTGTTACAAAGATAGATATAGAGTTGATATAAAGCCATTTTGAGCGTAACCATTTTACTGTCCGATAATGCGAGAAACTGTTACTCTCCCCTTGTTAAATTAATTAACTTTTTAAGTATTCAATGTTATACTAAGCTTATCCAATATAGGTAAGTCATCATGGCTTACTCGTGGTTCTAACCAGACCACAAACCAGCGCCCGCCTAAAAAGCGGGTCTTTTTTTGCACAAAAAAATAAGCAGTGTAATGAAACCACTGCTCATAAAACAATCAATTATCGCGGTGCGTCAAGTCATAGACAATCAAACCCGCAATAACGGCGGTAGTTAAATTCACTAACGCCTCTCCAATATAGGTTGCCACCACAGCGAACCCCCTTTACTATGGCTAAGCACCACACTTGCACATAGCAATTCAATTATAGCAAACGCCCACAAAAATATCACTCTAAAATGGCTAAAAATTGAACGCTAAGGGATTTTAATTACCAATAGGCAATATTGCCTATCAAACAGTAAAAGTCATTAGAACTCAAGAATAAGCTAATTGGAGCATTTATCATGCTTAACTTAAATAATACAACGAAAATATTTAAATAACTATATATGGTGAAAGAAAAAAACTATGAAAAGTCAACACCAGCATATGAGTAAGCGCTTTAAAAAATAAATGAAAATTTTTCTAACCACACTTACCAACACAAATCCAACTAAAAAAGTCACAACCGTTTGCTCCCACAAAAGATACGATCAGACAATCGCGGACAATAAACATAGACAACGAAACACCTTAAAGGAAGGCTTAAACCAAGCGGAATCGCTCCGCTCTCTCATAGATTTTCCCTATCTGTAAGAAAATCTACAATGCTTCTTTAAGATTCTGATTTACTTAATTCAACCAACAAATATATTTTTATTATTAGCTCAAATAAGTAATTCAGCCGATATTTTAAACTCAACAAGTCCTTGTCCCTACAGCAATTAAGGTTAGTTTTACATGCAACCTAGAGAAGCATTATTACTGTTTTGGGTTATCGTTTCCGTTTCCTTGTATTCCACCCACGTCTTTAGTTGCGTTTATCTCAACAAGGTTTAGTTAGCATTATGTCAACTCCTATTGGTATAGTTCAAAAAAAAATGTTTTAAGGATTATCAATAACTAGGTGTATAATTAGCTCTTACCAAAGGAGAATTGAAAAATGGGCAGTGCTTTAAGAATTAATGATATTGCTGAAAAGAAGAAAAGTTTAGGGTACTCTGAAAATACCGACTACCTAGCTTATGTTCAGGTCAGTAAAAAACTAGAATATCTCATAGGAACCGTTACTAGTAGCTTAATCAACAAAATGTACGTGATTAGCTTTGAGGAGGACGGTCTTCTCTTCATGGGTATTAATTTAGCTAATCAATTTACAAATAGCGATAAGTTTATTCCTTTGTCTGAAATTGGAAGTATATCCTACAAAAGCTCAAAGTTAATAAATGGCCGACTAGTATTCAATGCTGAGAAGCTAATTATCAACTCCAAAGATGGCAAAACAAGTGAACACCTTATGTACACGATGGTTGCTATCGCTAGTTGGATTAAGAAAGACCTCCCTAATGTTCATGTACGAATTGATTCATACCCTTCTCTAAAGGAGAGCTTTAGTGCTAAAGAAGAGCCTTCAGTTGTAGCCGACACGAGTTCAGCAGCTGACAAACTAAGAGAGTTAAAGGCCTTGTTAGATGAGGGTGTTATTACACGATCTGAATTTGATGAAAAGAAGCGTGACATACTCTCTGAACTTTGAGTAAAATAAATATAAGCCATGTATAATACGTGATAGGTTATAGTCCAATAAGCGCCCACAGCTATCAAAAAACAACCAGGGAACGGCTAAATTCACATGGTTGTTTTTTATTTGTCTATTTTTACAGGATAATTATTGAATTGTGTCATCTGGATTCTCATCCATATCGTGTAACTCTTGCATTAGTTGTTCTTCAGCTTCTTTGGCCAACTTCTTTTCTTGCTTACGCTTTGCAAGGAGAGATTTTGTTTTTTTATAGGCAGTTACACTAACACTAGTTACTAATACACCAGCAGATAAACCGATTACTAGTCCTTTTTCTATACCTGCTTTTTCTGCTTCTTCTTTTATTGTCGCGATAAATTTAGCGGGGCCGCCAAACATTGAGGCTTCTTTTGTGAAATTTGAATATTCCCAGTCCTTCATAATTAGAATCTCCTATTTTTCCACCTATTATATCATGGCAACTTGGATTGAAGTCAATATTTGAGACAGATTTTAAGAGACATTCAGAACCGCGTTTACCTTCCACAGCTCAAATAAATCATTAATCGCGATTAATAACTTATTTGAACCCTGGAAAGCATTAAATCAGGCGGCCATTTGGCTCGTAAGTGTTGCAATTTCAACTTGTAAGGGGGTCTGGTAGCCCAGTGAACTATGAATGCTCTTCCTATTGTAGAAAGCATGCACCTATTCAAAAAGGACGGCAGCGGCAGTTTCATAATCTTCAAAGACCGGCACTGGATAAACACATTCCTTTTTGAGGGAAGCGTGAAAGGATTCCATTGGCGCATTATCATACGGACAACCCTTACGGCTGTATGAGTGGCGGATATGTAGCTCAGTTAAACGTTGATTGTAATCATCGCTGGTATACTGTGATCCTAAATCCGTATGGATAATCAGGTCCCCAGTAATGGTTCGATTTTTAACCGCGCTTTCTAGGGTCTTTAAGACTAAATCAGTAGCCATCTTTTTTGAGAACGAATAGCCGATAATCCGTCGTGAGTGCAGGTCCATGATGGTTGATAAGTAACACCAGCCATTACGCTTCGTTTGAATATAGGTCATATCAGCGGTCCATTTTTGATTTAAACCAGTGGTCGAGAAATCCTGCTTAAGCAAGTTGGGACGCTGTTCAACCTTGGTTTTGGAAGCCGAAGCCGCTTTCCACTTATTGACGGTAACGGAGTGGATATCCAGTTCCTTCATGAGCCGGGAAATCCGTCGTGGACTGCACCGAAGCTGCAGTGGTTGAAGTTCCAGATTCAATTCATGGTGGATCTTCATAACACCGTATCGCTGCTTAAATTCCGCAAAGATCCGCAGAATCCGTTGTTTCAAGCCCGCATCTTCGGCCCGGCGTTTTGAAGGTTTGGGGGATCGATAACGATAATACTGAGCTCTGGAAACACCGAGGATTCGGCACATCTTGGTTACCTGGTGGTGATGGCTTTCTTGGTGAATGTAATCAAAGATATTGGTTACTTCTGCGCAAGGAAGCCCAGGTCTTTTTTAGGATTTCGTTCTCCTCAGACAGCGAAGCCAGTCGCTTTTCCATCGCTTTGATTTCGTCTGGCGATTTACCGGATTGAGTTTTGGCCTGGCCCTGGATCCACTTATGAACGGTTGAATAGCCAATGCCATATTCTCTGGCCAGTTGGGCAGCTGATTCGCCTTGCTTATATAGGTTGATAATGTTTTGTTTGAATTCTTTGTCGTAACGAGTTGGCATGTAAAAATTCCTTCCTTTTGAGAGACGATTTATTCATTATACCCTCTCTTAAAAGTTGTCTCAGGAATCAGCTTACATCCACTGGTTCCCTAAGGCGTAATCGGTTACACTTTCTCGCAGTTTTTTTACCATATCGCTTTTTATTTGCAGATAAATAACGTATGATAAGAGTATAAAATAATGAGAGGTGAATATTATGTTACAACAATACAAGCACATTTTAGTCCCAGTCGATGGTTCCTATGAAGCCGAATTAGCTTTCAAGAAAGCAGTCGCTGTGGCTAAACGTAACGATGCTGATTTACATCTCGTTCACGTTGTTGATACACGGGCTTTCCAAAACTTTTCTAGCCTTGATACCAGCATGGTTGAACAAGTCACAGAAACGGCCAAGAAGACCCTCGACAAGTACGTGGCTGATGCCAAGGCAGATGGTCTTGACAAGATTGATTACGCCATTGAATACGGGGCACCGAAGACCATCATTGGAGATGTTCCTCTGGGTAATGACACCGATTTGATTATGATTGGTGCTACTGGGTTAAACGCAGTTGGACGGCTATTCATCGGGTCTGTAACGGAATACGTCACACGGACAGCAGTTTGTGACGTCATCGTCGTACGGACGGACTTAGATAATCAACCAGCCAAAGCAGCACACCGCGCAGAATAAATTTGCTAACTAATGCTTTAACTATGGCAGATTGCAAGAAATAACTTGAACGAATTTAATGACGTAAATTAAGCAAGAAGATCTCGATTGGTGTATGCCAATTAAGACATTTAAGTGGCCGTGAATTCAAATACCAATTAATTTGAACCAATTGGTGATCACTTAGTTCTTCAATGGCTTGGCCTTTGGGAATAAAGCGCCGCAAAACTCGGTTACGGTTCTCATTACTGCCTCTTTCATGCGGTGAATAGGCATGGGCAAAATAAACCTGTGTACCAGTTCGCCGTTCAATTGTCTGATAGTTAGCGAACTCTTTACCATGATCCACAGTAAGCGTCTTGAGCTTGTCTTGAAGTTGACGAGCTAGTTCAAGTACGGTTTGAGTCATGGACTGACTGTCGCGACCATGGAGCCTTTTAACAATTGTCAGGCGACTTTTACGCTCCACAAAAGTAGCCACAGCTTGACCTTTACGTTTACCAGAAAGTACGGTATCAGCTTCAAAGTGGCCGAATTCCTGGCGAGTTTCGATTTTATGAGGACGCTTCTCAATTGAGCGGCCGTGACTGAACGTACCACGCTTTTCTTTAGCACGATGACGACGAATTCCATGATCAGGCAAATCGGGCAACTGTACATCAAGCCAGCCTTGATCAATCCAGTTATAGACCGTCTTGTAGGCAATCCCCACCACATGGGCAACTTGTTCAGGGGACCACTTCTGGACTTGAATCTTTTCCTCGATCAAGTGTTTAAGGTTTTTAGTAAGCGAAGACTTTCGCCCCCGTTGACTAACCTTTCGTTCAAAGTCAGTTTGCGCTAGCTCAGCCTGGTACTCACCATTTAGTCGGTGAAGTTCGTTAAAGATGGTGGTCTGACTAAAGTCTAAGTAGTTAGCGATGTATCGCAAGGAACGTCCTTCATTATGAAGCGTTTCAATGACAACACGGTTCTGGAATGATACAATAGTGGTGCTCATCAAGGTCCTTCTTTCTAATGGATTGTGTGGTAACACCATTAAAGACCTTGATAGGTTTTTCTGTCCACTTAAATGTTCAACTTAAATTTTACAATCTGCCTAATACATTGATAAATAAAATAAAAAATTAGGAGGCTAATTATGCGACTTTGGCATGAGCAACTCATTAGCAAACTTCCTCGCCAACAACTGTTAGGACAGCATCGGGAAATTGCTGCTTTAAGAGGCAACGGCTGGGGAAAAAAGCATGCAACTGTTAATTATGTATTCAATTACTCACCGTATAAACTTTATCAATTTCACTTGCTGGTCATGCACGAAATGTAGCGGCGCGGATATCGTCCTAATAAAAAATGGTTTGATCCGCTTTACCGTGGTATCCATTGCGATCCATATATAATTTTGAAAAAGTGTCCGATAACTAACCCGATTTATCCAGAACATAATGATTCGTATTTGAAAGAATGTTTATCTAATTTAGCCAGTAAGGGGATTATTTTATAAATCTAAGAGGGTATCTCATTCGAAATACCCTCTTAGATTTAGCTAGTAATCCGCATTGAATTAAGATACTGGCTAGCTTAATTCAACTTTTAAATTGCTTACGATCTGTTAATAAAGCAATCGGTGAAAGAATTAAAATAATCACCGCTCCTACCAAATAAGTATGACTAAAGGCATGACTGATTTGTCGCTTTTTAGCATGCTTAATTTTTCCCATAGAATTCATTAAAGCTTCTTTTTGTGCCATTTGCTTGAGACCAACCAGCAATTTGTGTGGGCCTTGATTTATTTGTTGATTACTCGCATAATCTTATTTCCATGAAATAGCATGCAACAATATATCATATCATGATATATTGTTGCATGCTATTTCATAATATGCTATTATTTACTTGCAAATAAGGAGGCACACTATGAAAATAATTACTTTTTCAGCCATTAAGGGCGGAGTTGGAAAAACAACTTTAACTTTCAATTATGGTGAATGGTTATCTAGTAAGGGTTACAATGTTTTGATGATTGATAGTGATCACCAGTGTAGTTTGACCCAAACTTATGATATTTATAAAGATCATGATACCTTAGCTAATGTTTTTACAAAAGATAATGAAAAAGTAGAAATTATTGAGTTACACAAGAATCTGTCAATTATCCCTGCTTCTATGAATCTAGATACAATTAACAATGATCTTCAAACTAGAGCAAACAAAGAATTATTAATGTACATGTGGTTTTCAGATAACTATAATGAACTAAAAAAATTCAATTATGTATTGATAGATACGCATCCTGATTTTTCAACTATCACACAAAATATGATTGTAATTTCTGATTTCGTTTTCAGCCCAATTGAACCAAGTGAATACGGTTTTATTTCAAAAAGTAATTTGGAATTAAGAATGAAACAATTGAAACAAGATGTAATTAATGTCGAAACTCGACAAAGTTTTGTCACAGCGGAACTTAAATTCATTGGAAACCGGATAAAACATAATACTAAGTCATCTCATGAGTTTGTAGAACAAATGAAAAAAGACCCGCGGACAATTGCACTAATTCCTGAAAGAGAAATATTCAATAAAACAACTCTTAATCACAAACCGCTGATTAAGATGGAGCAAGAAAACAATTCAACACAAAGGGCCAAAGAATTTTTCGAAAATATCGACAATATCTTTGAAACCTTTGCGAAGCAATAGCGTAATATGATATGTCATGCTATATCATATTATGAGACAGAAAGGACTAGTATAATGGCATTTGAAGATAAAATGAATCAACTAAAAAATAGTATGAGCAGCAAACCTGCTAAAAATGAACCAACTGCACCTAGAATTTCAAAATCTTATACTTTGAAGCAAGATATTGCTAATGAACTAACTAGACGTGCAAAAGAGAAAGAATTAACAGCTTCCAGATATTTAGAGAAACTGCTAAAAAAAGAATTTAATCTTTGATTTTCGCTAATTGAAAAAGGGGTAAAATCATGGAAACTACAATGAACGAGATATTCCTTGTTGCTTGTATTATTATTTTTTGGCTATTTCCCGTTATCGGCATTTTGAAGAGACATAAAATAGGCAATCGTTTCTTTTTTAGACAATGATTATTCCCGTTACAATAATGGTTACAAGTACTATTTGAAAAATGGAGTGGTAATCGTCGATCAGTTATCCGTATATTACAAATGATATCCTTGTTTATTACTTATTTATGCGGACCGATCATGCTTTTGATTTTCAGTGCTTTCAACGAATACTTTCTTAAACACCCAGAGGCATTTATATTATTCGAATATTTACTGATATCTTCCGGCTCTTATTGGTTCAAACCCAAAGTAGGCAAAGTGTACAAGACCAAATAAAGTTGCCGGCGGGTAAGCGCTATGCTAGACTAAGATTAATATGACAACCGAATAAAAGATCAAGCTAAACAGAAAAAAGTCCCCAATTCACGAGGAATCAGGGACTTCAGGTTTAGCAAGTAGCTATCTGACAGCTACTTAGATTCAGTCGATTTAGACCGCCAAGTAAAAATCAACTGAATATTGTTCTTAATTTGTAGGTTAATTATACCGCAAACCGGTCCAAAAGGACAAGTTAAGGATAGTTAAAAAACAAATTAAATCGGCTCTCTGTCAAATCCTGTTGATAGCCAATTTTACAGCGTTAGAAGTTAGGCAACTTCTAATGCTGTTTTTTTATTTGGTTTGGTGCGCATTTGTTGTAGTTTGATCCGTGAAACTAAATGGTGATAGTTACGAAAACCAAAAGCCGTTCGCTGGATCTGTTTGATCATACGATTGATGCCCTCGATGGGACCGTTCGAATACTTTGATTCACTGGCATTGAGGATGATCTCTAGGTTCTTCTTGAAGGTGATTAGCGTGGCCTTCATTTTGGGACTGAGTTGCTCATTGTGATATAAATAGATCACGAGCCCATCTTTATCGTGATTTTTTAGACAAGTCATGATGCCTTGCATGATGGTGTAGGTGTTCGCCAACGTTTCATCGAGTTCAAGACCTAACTGCACGCGTTCTTGCTGGGTTAATTGTTGGCGCAGATGGCGGTCATAAAATAATTGTTTAACCTCCAGGCCATCACAATGTTTTAAGAACAGTTTCCAAGCGAATTTTAGGGTCCGATATTCTTTCGTTCGTTTAGAATATTGTTTCATGAGCTGCACGCGACTTTGGTTGAACGCTCTGGTCATCATGGCGACAATGTGAAACCGATCAACGACGATCTTAGCGTTGGGGAATACGGCTTTAACAATGTCTTGGTAGTAACTATTAAGGTCTAAAGTCACGGTTTTAACGCGCTGACGCACACTGAGCGGAAACTGATTAAAGTAATCAAGAATACTTTGTTTCAACCGATCCGGCAGGATCTGTTGAATTTCATGATCACCAGCACCGTTAATGCAAATAAAGTGTAGGACACCACCAACACCACGTACTTCATCCATCGCTAAATGTTCGGGCAGATAGTTGTAATTCCGGCGAAAGAGATCATCATATTTATCTAAGTAGCGACAAACAGTACTGGGTGAGACATTATTGTCACAAGCAATACTCTTTTGGGTCCGATCATCTTGTAAGTGCATAAAGATCTTTTGGCGAGTCGCCCGAGAGATATTGCAATATTTATCAACTAGCTCAGTCGTTGCCATAACACTAGTCCCACAGTTTTTACAAAGCAGGCGTTCTTTATGTAGTTCTAGATAAACCGGCTCACTGGCATTGGCAGCTAGGTAGGTCACCCGGGCACGATAGTGACCATTATGATTGAACTGATCAAAGCCACACTGGGGACAACGCTTAAGGCTGGTCTTGACAGTGGCGCGATAGACTTTAATTCGTCTGTTTTGTTTGTATTCGTAACCATAATCGAAAAAAATGACATTTGGGTCTTTAATACTGAGCGCAAATTTTATATGATTGTCTATAGGGTTCACGGTTTTCTCATATCCTTTCAAATGATACTGTAGTGGGTGGATTTTTTGGATGAGGGCTGTGAGCTCTTTTTCTGTCCTTAAATTGTAAATTCAAAGGCACAAAAAATCCTGTTAATAGTTTACCATTTGTAAACTATCAACAGGAAAAAGTATAGAGCCATTAAATCCAATGGACTAAGTAGCCAACAGAAGCTGCCTAGTCCATTTTTGTTTAGTTGCTATAAATTAAAAAAGTTGCCGGTTGGGCAACTCACAAACAGACACATGCTGATGAAATTGCAAAGCCATCACTACCAAATGTACGCTTTGTAACTTAGTTAAAGCATATCAGATTTGTATTTTAAAGCAAATCAAATGTTTTGGCAACTCTCTTTTGGGACAGCAGGTGTCAGTCAAGAAGGGAGTTTTTATGATGGATCAAGCAAATTTTGATTTTTATAAAAAAGATAACGTTTATGGAACTTTATTTTTTCAATTTCCCAAGGTACTAATGTACGGAGAAAAATATAAACACCTAAGTAGTGATACTAAACTGGCTTACATGGTTCTCAAAGATCGGCTAGAATATTCATTACGAAATAACTGGGTTGACGAAAATGACAATGTTTATTTTGTCTTCACAAACGAAGAATTAAAAAAACTATTTGACTGCTCAAATACAAAAATTGCAAAAATTAAAAAAGAGCTTGAAGGTGCTCATTTATTAATGCAGAAAAGAATGGGTTTTCAACCAAAAGCCGGCCGCCAATTACCCAACCGATTGTATTTAGCGGAATTAAAAGTTAATGAAAAAGATGTTTATTTAAGAGAAAAGAATCTAAATAGCTCCCAATCCCTTGATACGAGCAGACTTCCGAAAAACGGAAATCAGCATGAGACCGTTGAATCCCTTGATACAAGCAGACTTCCGAAAAACGGAAATCAGCATGAGACCGTTGGTAACATATCCCAATCCCTTGATACAAGCAGACTTCCGAAAAACGGACACGATCTATATAAAGAACCTAGAAGCTTAGATACTAATAGATACAATATAGATACTCAAAAGTTGGACTTTTCCACAGCCCATTTTTCACCAGCAGAAATTCAAAAGCAAAACCAGGATTTGGTGAACCATGCTAATGACTTCTTAACTGATGAAGACAGTGGCTTACCGGTTTTCTTAGAACCCGAAGCCGTGCAATTACTAAGTTTCTGGTGCCGCACTCCGCAACAAATGCGGCGCTTCATTGGCATTATCTTAAATGCTAAGTACCGAGTTGAAAAAGATCATCAAGATATTGGGGTTCTAATCCCGCTTGACGACGAAGAACTAAAACCTTTGATGACTAAAGCCTTAAGACGCTACTTTAACGCCCTGAGAAGCAATGAGAAGCATATCAAGAACGTGGAAAACTACTTGTACGGCACCATGCAAAACCTATTCGGCGTTTGGTGGAATAAACAAGCGGCTAGAGAATATGCGGCCAAACACCCCGAAGAAGAAAAGTCGGCCGACAACGATAACAGTGGGTTGTACTACTAGTCCTAAAAGACTACAAAATCCTTTCTAAGCGGTTTTAAGACTTACTAGTCTATTTATACTTAAGTTAGATTTAAATGGCTTAAACAGAAGAATAGGGGGCTTTTAAATGAGTGTCAGAGCTAACCAGGCTAACCAGCTCAAAAGTTCAGCCTTTAGGATTGATAAAGATTTGGCCGATGATACCGAAGCAGTTTTAAGCGAAGAAGAAAGAGCTAATTTACGCTTTTTAAAGGCGACCGAAGGGACACCAGTCACCGAGTTCAAAGACGCTAAAGAGGTCGCTGATTGGCTCAACGATCCAGATGAGGACTAATGACTTAGTCAGCCTATACGTTAGTTTTGTAGAAACTAACGGTGGCAAGTCTCGACCAGTTTTAATTCGTCGGGTATCAGAACAGACGGTCGAGGCTTTTAAAATTACTAGTCAGTATGAAAACTACTTAAGTAAGATGCAAATTGAGGCAATGTAGACCGTAGCCAGATAAACATGAGCGAGCTTATCATAACGCGTTGCAATCCTACGAAAGTTCTTCAACTGATTGAAGAAGTTCTCAATCAAATGGCGCTCACAATAAACGTGGTAATCACAGGTCCACTTGTCTTTGGTATTTTCCTTTGGCGGAATGGTATAGACGCCTGCTTTATCTTCAATATACTGGCGAAGTTTCGCGGTGCCATAGGCTTTATCCGCGATAATATTTGATTGAGAAATATCGAAGCCTTCCAGCAACTCACTGGCAACTTGGCTATCATGTACTTGACCACCTGTTAGGCGAAAACCCAAGGGATTCCCTAATCCGTCAACGAGTGCGTGAATCTTGGTCGTTCGGCCACCTCGACTTAGTCCAATAGCTTGATTTTCGACCATACATTCGGCGTTTTTTTTGCCCCAGTGGCCTTTTGATGCGCTCGAACGATCGTTGAATCTAAGCTCAAGTTTTCCATGTCGGGATCGTCAATCAATTCGAGAAAAACCTGTTCGAACAAGCCTGAACTTACCCAGGCTCGGAAGCGACTATACACCGTTTTCCAAGAGCCATAGCGTTCAGGTAGATCACGCCAAGGAGCCCCGCTGCGCATGAGCCAGAGGATAGCGTTGAGGGCGGTACGGTTGTCTAGGCTTGATGGACGGCCAGTCCGGTATGGCGGGAAGTATCCTTTGATTCGGTCCCACTGAGCATCTTCCAGTTCGTATCGTTTAGGTGTTGTCATCGGAATGCCTCGATTCGTTTTTCCTCAGATTATACCTGAATTTTTAGTTTTCAGACAGTCCCTAGTCAGTATGAAAAGAAGTCTCCTTATATCAAGCAACAATATTATCCGATTCAAGATTGGCAATCCGCTGGGTTGAAGAAACCTTCCTGGGTCGATCTCGGTAATATTTATCGCTTTCCCAAAGCCGGGCTAAAGTTTAAAGAAATCGGTCATTTAAGTAAGCTAGATCAAAATAAAATTTTAGATTTTACGCTTGACCTAAAATCAAAAAGAAGAGGTAAGGGTCAAAAGATAATTCAACAGCGATCAAGTAAAAGGAAGCACAAAGAAAGTAAAGCAGAGCTTACACAAAGAATTCAAAAACAGTTAAAAGACTTTGCTAAACACAATCCAGAAGTTAAGCCAAAAAACAATCCTGAAAATAAAAACGATCGGCCTAGTTATTAGGTTGATCGTTTTTTAATTTATCCGGTTTATGGGCGTTGACATAGTCAGCAAATGTTTTTAAAAGTTCTTCGGTTTGTTCGACCGAGAGGTTATTAGCTTGAAAGTACTTTTCTAATAAAGCCCCTTTTTGAATTAATCGGCGAGAACGGGCTTTTCGTGCTTGTCGATTTTCATAATACTTAGATTGGCGTAACTTAAAATCTTCCCGCTCAATTTTTTGTTTTAAACGCGCTTGTTGTTCAATTAGTTTTTCATATTGGTTAGGCATGGAATTCCCCATCTCCTATGACTAATGATCTACGGACTTTTCCTTTAAAAACTCGGATACTTTTTTGGATAAGGACTTGATATTGTCATTAGATAAATTAGCATAATCTAAATTGGCTTGACTGATGATTTGTTTACCTAGACGTTGTTCAATCTTATTTTTTTCGTCCTTAATTTTTTGATTAAGGGCTTTTAATTTAGCTTCTTGTTTTTCTAAGTTACTTTGAGACATAACGATCCCTCCAATCATATTAGAAATAATCACCGACACTATATCATAAGGGAAACGTTAAGTCAAAGTATACAATTTGAAATAGCGAAGCGGAAGGCATACACTAAGTTAAAGTTAAGAGAATCAGAAGACCGAGTGAAACGAGGTCAATGCGCACTTACACGTCATCTTTGATGACGTTGTGCTAAACCCATTAAAACCTGTATTAGAAGTCGCCGATGGCGACAACAAAGTCAAACCCATAAACCCAAAGAAAGGTGGTGACCGACATGGCAATTTTTCATATGAGTTTTAGTAATATTAGTGCTGGTAAAGGACGAAGTGCGATTGCCAGTGCCGCTTATCGAAGTGGTGAAAAGCTATTTGATTATAAGGAAGGTCGCCACTATTTTTATTCCCGATCGATCATGCCAGAAAGCTTTATTTTGACGCCAAAAAATTCACCTGAATGGGCGAGTGATCGAGAGCAGTTGTGGAATGAAGTTGAAAAGAAAGATCGTAAATCAAACTCACGGTATGCAAAAGAGTTTAACGTGGCTTTACCGGTAGAATTAAGTGAATCCGAACAGAAAGAATTACTGACAAAATATGTGCAAGAAAATTTTGTTGATGAGGGCATGGTAGCCGACGTGGCAATTCATCGCGACCACCCAGATAATCCGCACGCTCATGTGATGTTAACCAATCGCCCATTTAACCCCGATGGTACTTGGGGACAGAAAACAAAAACCGAATACATTTTAGATAGTCATGGTAATAAAACTAAGACCCCTGCAGGGAATGTGAGAAACCGAAAAATTTGGTTGGTTGATTGGGATAAAAAAGAAAAAATCAATCAATGGCGGCACAATTGGGCGGTTAGTGTAAATCAAGTTTTAGAGCAAAAAAATATTCCCGATCGGATCAGCGAAAAATCATTTATCGAGGAGGGAATAGATGATACACCAACTCAACATGAGGGAATCAATAGTAAGCGGCATGAAAGAAAAGAATTTAACCAACAAGTTAAGAATTATCGTAAGTCCAAAGCTGGCTATAAAAACAACCAAGAAAAAGTAATTAATAGAGGTCATTTAGATAGCCTAAGTAAACACTTCTCGTTTAACGAGAAAAAAGTGGTCAAAGAGTTAAGCCACGAACTGAAAACTTATATTAGTTTGGAAAGTTTAGATGATAAGCGGCGCATGCTATTTAATTGGAAAAACAGCACCTTAATTAAACATGCAGTTGGTGAAGATGTGACTAAACAATTATTGACAATTAACCAACAAGAAAGCTCACTTAAAAAAGCAGATGAACTCTTAAATAAAGTGGTCGATCGCACTACGAAAAAACTTTATCCAGAGCTTAATTTTGAACAGACCACGCAAGCTGAAAGACGAGAATTAATTAAGGAAACCGATAGCGAACAAACAGTTTTCAAGGGTAGTGAATTAAACGAACGTTTAATGAACATTCGTGATGATTTGTTGACCCAACAATTATTGACCTTTACTAAGCGGCCATACGTTGGTTTTAAGTTATTAATGCAACAAGAAAAGGAAGTTAAAACCGATCTGAAATATACGCTGATGATCCACTCTGATAGCTTAGAAAGTCTAGAACATGTCGATCAAGGACTGCTAGAAAAGTATTCACCATCAGAACAACAAAAGATTACGAGGGCAGTCAAAGACCTACGGACAATCATGGCCGTTAAGCAAGTCATTCAAACGCAATACCATGAAGTGTTGAAAAGAGCCTTTCCAAATGGTGATTTAGATGATCTTTCGCTAGTTAGACAAGAACAGGCTTATACTGCCGTGATGTACTATGATCCAGCTTTAAAGCCATGCAAGGTTGAAACAATGGAACAGTGGCAAGAAAACCCGCCGAAGGTTTTCAGTACCCAAGAACATCAATTAGGGTTAGCTTATTTGTCGGGGCAGCTTAGCTTAGATCAGCTAGAAAATCATCACTTACAACGGGTTTTAAAGCATGACGGAACTAAACAAATCTTTCTCGGTGAATGCAAAGCTGATCCGACGATTAAGAACAGTCAGATCGAGAAAATCCAAATGCAGTTAAAAGAGCAACAAGCCAAGGACGACCAGTATAGAAAAGCAAATATCGGACATTATCAACCACTGAACTACAAGCCAGTTAGTCCAGACTATTACTTAAAGACGGCCTTTAGTGACGCGATCATGACTGTTCTATATGCTCGTGATGAAGATTACCAACGGCAAAAACAGGCGCAAGGTTTAAAGGAGACTGAGTGGGAAATGACGAAAAAGCAGCGGCAACATCAAACCCGGAACCGGCATGAAGATGGGGGCATGCACTTGTAATCACAAAATTAGCGACTGGTTAATTGGTATGAATGGTAGCCCATAATGTATTTTATATTGAGAAAAATTTGGTACGTAGAGCGTGCTCGATTAGTTACGTATAGCTGCCAGCCTTGTGTATGGTCTATCAAAGAGACCAGGTAAACAAAACCTTTAAGCCGAAACCCTATTTTGAACTAAATGCTGAAATTCTTGCTAATCAGCAAAAATTCGTCGCAAAATTAGACCCCTATCAGCGATTTAAAGACGAAGCAGGGCTAATAACATTCATGCAAGCTAAACACGTTCAGAAAAGCTCACAGGCCGGTTTAATCAAGAACGTCCAAAAGCAAGGCAAGAAGCGTGCTAGTCCCCAACTATTCTCGCTATCCAGTCTCCAAAGTGCCATGAATAAACGTTATCACGCCAGCGCCAGCCAAACCTTAGCGGCTATTCAAAGCTTATACGAAGACAAACTGCTCAGTTATCCCCGCACCGATTGTGCTTATATCACTGATGAAGAATTTGATTATTTAGTGGCTAATCTGACGAAGTATCTGGGTTTGGTCTCTAAGCCAGTCGCTTTAACCAATACCACTCCGAACAAACGCTATGTTGATGGGAAAAAAGTTGAAGAACACTATGCCATTATTATGACTAAAGTCGTGCCAACGAAAGAGAAACTAGCCAGCTTGCCTAAATTACAGCAACAAGTCTATGACTTGGTTTTAAGAACCACATTAGCCATGTTTGCTGATCCGTACGAGTACGAGGAAACCACCATTATTACCCAAGTTGGTGACGCCAATTTTAAAGCAACCGGTAAGGTCCCAACTAAGCAAGGTTGGCAAGCTTTATTTGATGATCACAAAGCCGAACAGCAAGAAGCAGCAACTTTACCGCTCGTTCACCAAGGCGATCAAGTCCAAGCAAATCTGCAAACGCCGCAAAAAGAAACGACCCCGCCGGTACCATTTACCGAAGGTACCCTGATTACGGCCATGAAGACGGCCGGTAAAACGCTTGATGATGAAGCAGCCCAGGCGATTCTCAAAGACGTGCAAGGCATTGGAACAAGTGCGACCCGGGCAAATGTACTGGAAATATTAAAAAAACGCGGCTATCTCGTCACTGAAAAAAATAAGCTGCACGTCAGTGAAGCCGGGATAACATTATGTAAAGCGGTCGAACTCGAACCCTTGCTAACTAGTCCAGAAATGACGGCTAAATGGGAGCAAGCGTTACAGCAAATCAGTACCGAAGAACGCACCCCGGATAACTTTTTGAGCCAAATTAAGAACTTTGTGGCCAAGTTAATCGCTGATGTTCCCACACAATTAACCGGCAATGCAGCCATTAAGCAACAAATCAATCACCAACAGCAAGCGCAAAAAGTTGCCGAGGTGTTCTTAGAAACACCACAAGTAACTGTCATAAATAAACAAAAGTTTTACATTGTGAAACCCAAGCAAGGCGAGGACTTTACGCTACCCAAGAAATGGAGCAGCAAAACATCACGATTGAAGTATATCGGAATCATGGGAACCGGTTATGATGTCGTTGATATTTTACGCTCTCCTATTTACCTTGTAGACTCGATTATTGAGCACTGAGATAAAAATAAAACATAGTTTTTCCAAGATTATAAGGCAAACTATTTACATCCAGATAGCCGTATTAACCAGCTATCTAGATTGTAGTCTTTTTAATATCAGGGATATGGGATATCCAGCAAGATCGTGTTTTAAACTCACGTAATCGTTCACCTAAATGGCCAAATAATTGTCTGTATTAAAAGTCAGCTGTTGATAGCTCCTATAAATTTGAGATGGCCTTGGCTAATTAGTGAGTTCGGACTACTCCCTAACTGACCATTAGGTACCGGCAAGTCTAAATTTTCATAATACTGTTGCCATTCAGGCAAAACAGAGCCGTTAGGGCCAAATACCATTGGGGATAGATGAAATATATTTTCATCTTTAAATGCATTAACCACGTAGTCCGAACAGTAATATCCTGGCTGATCTAATCTGAAGCTCGGATTGTATGGTGCTTCTAACATGGACTTGGCTCGTTTTAGTATTTTGAGGGGATTTATTAAAGGGCTACTCTTCCGATAAACGTCAATCAATCCTTCTTCGGAAATAAATAGATCTAACGGTTGACGAATGCAACCATGGTCTTTGGTTGCATGGAGAACAAAAAAGTCAGTGCCTTCTTTTTCTACTATCCCGATATGGTAATAAGCTAGTGGTCGATCTAAAAACGTTTGTTTTGTGCCTCTAATGATCATCTCTGACAGTTTATTTTGTGCTTTTTTAACAAGTAACAGATCGCCTGTTTTCAAACTAATCAAAATTAGCAGTCTCCCTTCCATTATTCGAATTTTAGTAACCCTTTATTTGACTAATGGGTTACTAATAGCTATAATAACACTGTTTTTGAAAAATCCATACTTGGAGTGATCATATTGAAACGTAGTAACACCACAAGATTATTAACGTTATCTGCAATGATGGTAGCAATCTTAATTATATTAGGCTTCTTCCCTGGTATTTCGTTGGGATTTATTCCAGTACCTATCGTTTTACAAAACATGGGAGTGATGATGAGTGGTGAGTTGTTGGGACCTAGGTATGGGACCATCTCAGTATGTCTATTTTTATTATTAGCCTTCATCGGTATGCCCATACTTTCTGGTGGTAATGGTGGTATGGCTGTCTTTATTGGACCAACTGGCGGCTATCTTATAGCTTGGTTATTTACGCCATTACTAATTGGTCTATTAATTAATCGTTTTCAGATTTACAATAAGTCTTGGATATTTGAACTGCTCATTTTATTATTAGCCGGAGTGATTTTTATTGATTTGGTGGGTGCTATATGGCTCTCTTACCAGTCTCACATTACGCTGATTGCCGCTCTTATTTCAAACTTAGCATTTATACCAGGAGATCTTATTAAAAGTGCTTTAGCAGTTATTATTGTTCGCCGTATTAGAAAAGCAATGCATTTAAGCTTATTTTAGTTATTGTTTATCGCTATTTAATTAGGAGGTGGTTTGATGAAAAATAAATCAACCCAAGAAAAAGTGGTGTTAGAACTTTTGACTAATTTAGATACGTGGGTATCTGGTGACTATCTAGCTAAAAAGTTTCAAGTCAGTCGTGAAACCATCTGGAAGGCTATTAATAATTTAAAAAACAAACGAGATTATCCAATTGTTAGTCGTAAGAAACGTGGGTACATGCTTCATACAGCACCGTATTTAGAAGCCGACTTAATTAATATTTACAGCCATAAGCAATTAACAGATAATCTGCATGTCTTTAAAGAAGTTACATCAACCCAAGATTTAGCAAAGCAATTTTCTAGTAAGCACTGTATTACCAGGCCAACCGTTTTTGTTGCCGATAAGCAGACTAACGGTTATGGAAGACGAGGTCGCTCTTTTTATTCACCACCGACTACAGGCCTTTATCTCAGTATTATTCTGCCTAACCAACAACAAACTGTTATTCAACCCGGACTACTAACAACTGGGATTGCCGTGAGCATCACCCATGTGCTTGAAAAGTTTTATCCAAATAAAGAATTTCAGTTTAAATGGGTAAATGACATCTATCTAAATTATCATAAGGTGGGCGGAATTATTACGGAGTCCATTTTTGATCTTGAACTGGGGGCGGCCTCAGCTTTCATTGTTGGTGTGGGAATAAATTTAACAACTGTCAAGTTTCCAAAAGAGTTGGCAATCAAAGCCCAAGCTATCGATAATGACAATTCAGTTAACCGCAATCAATTAATTGCCGAAATAATCCAAGCAATTATAAACGGATTTTTAGACTATACGAACCCCCAACTATTGGCGGAGTACCGGAAAAAATCGATTGTTTTAGGAAAAGTGGTTTCTTTAAATACTGGGTCAGAAGTTATTCAGGGAGTTGCTCAG
Source organism: Loigolactobacillus backii (assembly GCF_001663675.1). NCBI lineage: Bacteria > Bacillati > Bacillota > Bacilli > Lactobacillales > Lactobacillaceae > Loigolactobacillus > Loigolactobacillus backii. The sequence goes on along the minus strand of NZ_CP014877.1, from coordinate 11,127 downwards.
AAGATTGAAGATAATGGTGGTATAACCATTAAAAGGATAGATGGAACATTTCAAACCTTTACAAGCGGTGAAGTAATCAAAACTGGTTTTAAGTATAAAGGAGATCATATTGGATAGCTTAATTTATGGATTATGTGTTGATAATACGGGACGTTATGAGCACTACCACAATGATTTTGATATTGCCGCTTTAAACTGTAGCTACTATCGAAAGTGTTTTTCCTACTCTAAATAAGTTAATACTAGGGAAGGGCACCTGATTTAAAAAATGGAGTTTACTACAACTCATTTTTTAAACAGGTGCCCTTTTTTGAACATTATTTGAATAATTTTCCTAGTAATAGTTAATTATAAATGTAATTGCGTTTCATCGGCAATCCTGTACCACTAGGTGCATTCACTAATAAGTACTGAATAACATCTATATTGCCTGATTCGAAGGAAGCGGCACAAGCTTGTAAGTATAGACTCCACATTCGATCAAAACGTTCACCATATTTTTCGATGACTTGATTCCGAACCTTCTGATAGTTTTGGTACCAGATTTCCAATGTTTTTTGGTAATGGCGTCGTAAGGGTTCAATATCTGAAAATTGCAATTGGGCATCCATAATGTGCTTAATATTTTCAGCAACATTGGGAATGTATCCTCCTGGAAAGATGTATTGATTAATAAATGGATCCACACCAGCACCTTCATGTTGTCCAGTAATGCCGTGAATCAATGCTTGTCCTCCTGGGGCCAAAAATTCTTGAACCTTTTTAAAATATAGTCCTAAGTTTTCTTTACCAACATGTTCAAACATGCCCACAGATGTTACGTAATCGTATTGACCAGATACTTCACGATAGTCTTCCAATATTACGTGGACCTGATTTTCTAAGTGTCGTTCCTTTATTTGTGATTGTGTATAGTTATATTGTTCTTGGCTCAAGGTAATACCTGTTGCATCTAGTCCAAACTCTTCAGCTGCCATGAATAATAAAGTTCCCCATCCACTACCAATATCCAATAGTTTACGACCAGGATTAGTGGCTAGCTTACGTAAGATATACCGGACCTTGTTCAATTGTGCTTGTTTCAAAGTGTCGGATTCTTTCTCAAAATAAGCACAAGAATAGGTCATTGTGTCATCTAACCATAGCTTATAAAAATCGTTACCTATGTCATAATGTTTTTGAATATCTTTTTCACTATTTTTTTCAGAATGCGATATTTTGGGTAAGTGTTTTAAGAATGAATTATGAGTTAAAAAACTGTCTTTTTTCCGGTAAGCCGATGCGATTAATGTTTGTATACTTCCATCAATCTCTATGTCACCATTCATATAAGCCTCACCTAGAACCAAGGTAGGCTGACTGGTTAGCGATTTAATTGGAATTTCGTGTTTAAATTGTACCTTAATTTCAGGAACTCCAGCGCCATATTTTTCTTTTTTCCCATTCCAATAAGTTACTTCAATCGTTATGTCGAATGCTTTACTGAATAATTCCTTGTAAACCACTTTGTCTAGCACAAATATCCCTCCATTAAAAAAATAAATTATATAACTAAAATATCATATACAAAAATACGTAATAATTTTCCTATAGATCCTGATTTTTCTGAATAAGACGTCTTGCTAAAAACCAAAACAAAACCGATTGAGTCGCACTATACTGTATAAGCATAGTAGATGTGGGTTCTAAACTAATATTGGCTACAGGGGGCATTTTTATTGTTTCTTGAGAACTCTGGTTATTAAATATTTTTACAAAGTTATCATAGCCTTCTGCAGGTGAAGTATCCGCAAGAATTAGTCGCAATCCTTGCTCTATTTCTGATAGTGAGAATACATTTTTAAATACACCGACCACAATTGCTCCTGCCAAATGTTTTCGTGCATATCTCTTCTTGATTGGAGCCTCAATAATCCCTGCTTTAAAATAATTATGCATCATTGTCTTGGTAATTTTTTCCTCAATCATGGGTTCAACAAAAGAATTGGTGATGTCTAATAATTGATCCAAATGTAAATTGAAGCTTGGTAATTCGCTCCATAACGGTAATCTCGGGAAATTATTTTTAGCGAAAGGCAACTTAGTCATCCTCCTTGCACAGAAATATTAATCAATCTGAACTGCAATTCCAATTAGCCCTGGGCCTGTGTGTACACATAATGCTGGGGAAACATCACCAGTATAAATGGTATGTTTTGGAAAGCTATTTCTAAGTTCGGTTAGTACATGACTTGAAATCGCTTTGTCATTGCCCTGAACGACTGCAAGCCTAAAACTTTCGTTTGTTGAAGCATCTTCGATAGCCAGCTTTAATAACCTTGAAATTGCTTTCTTTTCAGAACGAGCTTTTGCTACTGGGTAATATATGCCATCTGAGTCGCACGATATGACTGGTTTAATATTTAAAACTGATCCCACCATCCCAGCCACTTTGCCAATCCTACCGCCAATTCTAAGATATTTTAATGTTGCAATATAAAAATAGACTTTACTTTTTAGCACGTACTGTTGAACTCGCTTAGTGATTTCTTGGTAATCATAATTAGCATTAATTAAGTCTTCTGCGTATGCTGCAATCAATCCACTACCAATACCAATACTTTTTGAATCAATAACTGTTATGATTGCGTTATTGACATTTTCAGAAGCTATTTTAAAAACCTTATTTGTAACTGATAAGCCGCTGGAGATTGTAATAGCAATGATTTTTTTATAACCTCGTTGCTGCAATTTTTTGATATATTGTGATACCAGTCCAAGAGTTGGACTAGCTGTTTTAGGAATATAACCATCTTCAATTAGTTGATACACTTCCTGAGGTTGAATAGTCACACGATCCAGATACTCGTGGTTGTTTGCTGTCACAACTAAGGGAACAACTTCAACATTTACTTGATTTTTTATTTCCGCGGGAATATCTGATGCGGAATCGACTAATAGTCCAATTTTTTTCATTTTCCCTCCATATAGTCTTGATAACCTTATAAATAGTATTCTACACTATATTATGAGGCTGTCAATACTACTATTATTCCATGATAGATTTTTGAAGTTGGCTTCTGATTATAACTTTCTACGGTGTGAGTCGCGTAGACCTGTAAATTCAAACCATCCACATAAACAAATGGGAAAGAGCAACTAACAAAATTGCGCCTACAGAGGACACCTTAGTACTGGAAAAATCAAAGCAGCTCAAGTTTTCAAGACTGATCAAATTAAACTTTCTATTTGCCATTTTTAAACAATAAAACACGCCAAGCTATTGTCATGGGAACAATAACTTGGTGTGTTTAAGTGTGTGAAAAGTACAAACGAGAGCGTAAAATATCTTGTGTAAATGCATAAAAGATTTCTGAATTGTATAGAAATAGGGAATGCCTTCCCTTATGATATTTAGTAACCACAGAAAACATCACAGGAGGCATTCCCCATGAATGAACTTACCACAGAAATTATCGCTGCACTAGCCCAAAAGCAAGATTTGGACGAAGTTTTTCGTCACCACCTCGAAATTGCGATTAACCAGCTGCTTCAAACCGAATTGGCAGAGTTTTTGGGTTACGAACGCTACTCATACGCTGGGATTAACACTGGTAATAACCGCAACGGCAGTTATGAGCGCTCGTTTGATACGAAGTACGGCCAACTTAACTTAACCATTCCTCGAGATCGCAATGGCCGGTTTGAAAATCATACCTTGCCAGCCTACGGTCGGCACAGTGATAATTTAGAAACAACGGTCATTCAGTTGTATACCAAGGGAATTACCACTGCTGAAATTGCCGAACTCATTGAGAAAATGTACGGTGCTCACTACTCCAAAGCCACGGTTTCCAACATGACTAAAGCCGTCAATGAACAGGTTCAAGCTTTCCAGCAACGTCGACTGGCTTCACAATATGCGGCCATCTTCTTAGATGCCACTTACTTGCCGTTAAAGCGGGATACCGTTCAAAAAGAAGCCGTTCATATTGCGATTGGCATTCGTCCAGATGGTACGAAAGAAGTGCTGAACTACCAAGTGGCGCCAACGGAATCGACTGGAATCTGGACTGAACTGCTGGGAACCTTGATCAAGCAGGGCGTTAAAGATGTGCTGTTGTTTGTGGGGGTTAGTTGGTTTGGATGAAGGCTTGAATCGGCATTTCCCTAAAGCCAAACGACAACGTTGCCTGGTTCATGTTGGGCGGAATCTGATGAACAAAGTTCGCGTAAAAGACCGCAAGGCCGTGATCAGTGACTTTAAACAAGTTCATCGGGCCGCCAACCGTGAAGCAGCCGAACTGAAACTGAATGAGTTCGCCAACAACTGGCATCAGACCTATCCCAAATTAATCAAAGATCTGCTTAAAATGCCGAATTTACTCACTTTCATGGACTTTCCACCAGCTATCCGGCAATCACTATACTCCACTAACCTGATTGAGAACTTTAATAAGCATCTCAAGCGCACCACCCACCACAAAGAACAATTTCCAACGGAAGATTCACTGGATCGCTTCCTGGTTTCTCAGTTTAATGTTTATGGTAGATTGCAAATTTAATCCGAATTTTTGGACAAATTTGTCAGCATAACCCGATACGGTGTTTGCCAGTCGAGTATTTTAAGCGGTCGCTGGTTAATTTAGAGTAACGTCGTCGTTGAATCTTGAGCACTAATGTGCTCAAAACGAGTCCCTTTAGGATAAAAATAACGTAAATTCCGATTAAAGCGTTCATTACTACCACGTTCAGCTGGAGTATAAGCATGGCAGTAATAGGTCTTAATACCATATTGTGATTCAAGTGATACTAGCCCACTAAACTCAGTGCCACGGTCCACAGTAAAGCTGTGCACCGGACCATTAAAAGTGGTTAGGAACTTAGTTAGTGCTTCATTAACAGTCGCTGTCGTCCGATCTTTTAACCGGTATGCCCAAAGGAACCGTGATTTGCGATCGATTAAAGTTAATAAAACTGCCTTACTATGCCCACGAGGACCAACGACTGTATCTAGTTCAAAATCGCCGATGCGATTACGTTGATTAATCATCATGGGACGCTGTTCAATTGATCGCCCCAAAGATTGATTATATTTGGATCGTTGGTCAACGTTACGCCGTTGGCGTACGCCATGTTCAGGCAGATCATTCAAGGAGAAACCAATCCTCCCCTGATTTAGCCAATTATAAATAGATTTACCTGAATTATTCACCATAAGTTCTCCAAGTACAGTGTCACCCCGGTATCATGGGCGGTACTGTGTTTTTTATTTTTCACCTTTTTAGTGCAGAAAAAGAACCTCCGATTTGGTATAGTTGATTCACCACAAGTCAGCTATCCACCCAAAGAAAGAGGTCCTTCTCATGGCAACTTTACCGGGAAAACGAGTTAATTTCAATCCTAAATTACATATTTCGCACACTGGTGGTGAACTTTCCACTGATGCTGGGCTAGTGTTGGTCAAAGAATTAATGGCGCAACTCAATTTCACGACCTTAGCGTATCAATTAGTCCATTTTGATGACCAGCGCCATTACGCTCGTTACAGCAACGTTAGTCTACTAGAACAGGTCGTGCTGCAGTTGATCGCCGGTTACCCGGCCGATCTAGCTGCCACCAGTTTGCGCAATGACCCCACATTTAAATTACTATTGGCACAACCGCAATTGGCCTCACAACCGTCATTATCCCGTTTTTGGCAACGCTGTGACGAGCAGACCATCACCTCATTACAAACGTTGAATCAAGCATTGCTTGACCAAGCGTGGACTGGCGCCAAGCAACAACAGCTGATCCTCGATATTGACTCGACTCACGCCGATACTCATGGTCATCAGGAAAAAACGGCCTTTAATGCGCATTACGGTACCACGGGTTACCATCCGCTGGTCGCTTTTGACGGGCAAACGGGCCACTGTTTAAAGGCTCAATTGCGCCCAGGTAATGTTTATACCAGTACGGATATTGCCCCCTTTATCACACCACTACTACAGCACTATCATCAAGTCAAACCGAACGCTGATATCTTGGTCCGCGGGGATAGTGGCTTTGCGACTCCAGAATTATACGAAACTTGTGAAGCCAACGACACTTTTTACTTGATCCGCCTGAAAGCCAATCGGCGGCTGAACCAACTGGCTGAACGTTTTGTTCAGATCAGTGATGAGCAGAATTGGACTGAGACCGAGGTCCATTATTATCGCGCGTCTTATCAAGCCCGATCATGGTCTAAGCCGCGCCAGATCTATATTAAATCAACTCGACCAGCTGGTGAATTGTTATTTCAACATGAATACCTCGTGTCCAATTTAACGAGTTTTGTCGCCGAAGATGCATTTCACGCCTATCACCAACGGGGTCAAATGGAAAACTATATCAAGGAAGCCAAGGCTGGCTTTTACCTGGATAAAATGACTAGCTCGCAATTTATACCAAATTATGCCCGCATGATGCTCAGTGTCCTCGCTTATAATTTAGTCAGCTTGATGCGCCAATTGTTGCCTGTACAACATCAGCGATTACAGGTTACAACCTTGCGCTTATGGCTGTTTAAAGTAGCGGGTAAGCTGGTGACCAGCGGCCGGCAACTTTATCTAAAATTAAGCCGCCACCACGTCTATCAGGATTTGTTTTATCAACTGTTAGCTCGAATCCAAGCGCTACAGTGGGGCTAAACTGGTGCAAAAAATCAAAAAAAGTCGGTTCGGCCAAGGGGCAAGTATGCTCAAAATTGAGGATCAAAAATTTATCCAGCCCCATAATTTGGTAGCCTTTAGCAAAAACAGTACATCTTGGTTTGACTACGCCATAGCAGCACGAGAATTGGTCCAAAATTGTGCGGTATGCCGATATTAAACCTCGTATGAATAATTCGGGATTTAGTAGCTAGTTTAAATTCGTGAGCAATCATTCCTGGTGACCAGCTTAGACATAAATGGTTGAGAATTTTTTGCTTTAACTCATCGCTCAGCTTAGTTTTCCGACCACATCGTGATCGCTTGTATTCGGCATCTGTTTGTGCTAATTCAGCCTGATAAGTTTTACATCGAGATAATTCATAAGAAATTGTTGACGGTGATCGGTTCAGCCGAACGCCCATTTGGATATTGGACAGCCCTAGTTCACAAAAGGTTTCGATTTTAATTCGTTCGGAATAGGTTATACTAGACAAAAGATCAGCTCCTAAAAGATGGGTTTGTGGTAAACACCATTTTAAAGGAAGCTGATCTTTTTTGTCCGAACAGCGTTCGGATTAATTTTACAATCTACCTAATAAGCACAACAAAACTTAAAAACATAAGAGCAAGCAGGTGGATCAAGGCGTGCAACGTTAACCAGTTGTTATGCTATACTGTGAGTGCCCATATGAACAAGGATTCCTATGTCGAGCTATATGACGATATTAAACAACCGCTAGCTTGCGGAGCTAAAGCGGCTATTTTTTATTAGCATGTAGGCACCATTATTTATGAAGACCACTTTTAAATTAAAAGCAGCTCATATTATGTATTATCTGGTGCTCAAATAACTCTTGAATTAGGAATCAAACTCATGTAAAACTGGCATTCACTAATTTATAAATGCTGTTATGACGGGGATCGTTTAGTGTATTCCCCACGTATGTGGGGGTGATCCTTGCTAAATGGCCACAAAGCCCGTCATAATTTTGAACTTGTGATTTGTCGAGCCGCAAGTATTGCTTGGCAACTTTAAAGTAATTCTCAATTTGCCATCTTCGGGCGTATAGTTGAATGATCTCTTGTGGCTGAAGGCCTAACTGAGTCGTTGCCAGTACTAGGTAGTCATCTTGACGGGCCCGATTAGCCACAAATACCAAGCGAAGCTTGAATTTTTGGTTCCCGACGTGCGCTTCGACAAAGCAGCTGTATTGATAAGCTTGCTTGGGTTGATATTTTGAGGCCTGCAGTCGCTTGTATAATGCTTTAACTGAATATTGCCGTCCGCGATATTGATAGTAAATTTTGCTGGACCGTTTAAGCATGCCCACGCCGTTTAATCCCAACTTGGTTAATTCATAGAACATTTTTGGTGAGCTATACCAGCTATCAAATAACACATAGTCAGCTAGAACGCCATTTGCGAGGGCTTGCTTGACAAGTTGCAATGAAACGAGGTTCATTTTTTGCTGTGCTTGGCGACGTCTCCGGCCAGCAATTGTTCGTTGATCGGTTGTTTTAGCTGATTTTCCAAGGACGTTTTGTGGCTTCTTGGAAGACATTAATGCAAAGTTGATCGGTAAGAATGTATTGGCGTCACTCCAACCCAAAGTTAAAGCCCGGTATCCCTTAATATATAACTGTTTGTCATGGTCAAAGACTCGCGCTAGTAATTCGGTTTGGGTGGCGTACTCACGGGAAAAGAGTGTATCGTCAATGATCAATGCTAACCGCCGCCGGCGGTCAATAAACGGTCGTAAATGCTTGATTAAATGACTCCCAACTTGACAAATCAAGCGTTGCCAATTGATCCGGCCATCGTTCAAATTATTTCTGACGGTGCGACTGGTAAAGTTAGGTGTTTCATGGGCTCGATAAAGCGAGCGTCCCAGGAACTTTGTCGTGAGCAGCCATTCAATGACCTTCATCAAGCTGATTTCTGAATGCCGGCGATAATTCACCAACTTGGTGAGTTTAGATAGACCAATGAGGGAAGTAAATTGATGAACAATATTGTGAAGCTCGTTTTCTGTATTTTTTTGTCTTATAATATTCATGACGTAAGTCTCCTTTGTATCTTGGTTTTGGTCGACTAAAGTATACAACGCAGGAGAGCTTGCGTTTATTTTTTTGCCAAAAAAGCCAATAACCACACGCCTTTGGCGTGATTATTAGCTTTCAAGTTTCAGTTCTTAGTTTTATCGGTTATTACGCCATTAACCAAAATAGTTTGAATTTCAAACTATTTTAGGTTATGATGTGAGATGTTCAAAATTTGGACATGGATGAAGTGAAATCAACCAAATTTTTTTGACAATTTAGTTCGAAAGTCGAATTAATCTGGCGTGATACTTGATCAGTTTTGCAACCGAAAGGAAGAAAGCAATGAGTGTATTAGATGCAGCTAAAATTATGGATCTAATTCCCAATCGATATCCAATTTTGTTTATGGATAAAGTCGATGAATTAAATCCGGGTGAATCGATCGTTTGTACCAAAAACGTCACAATTAACGAGGAATTTTTCCAAGGCCATTTTCCTGGAAATCCAGTTATGCCCGGCGTATTAATTATCGAGTCGCTTGCTCAAGCAGCTTCGATTTTAATTCTCAAGACGGAAAAATATCGTGGCAAGACAGCTTACCTTGGTGCCATTGATAATGCCAAATTCAGAAAAGTTGTTCGTCCGGGTGATGTTTTGAAGCTACATGTTGAAATGGAAAAACAGCGTGACAACATGGGTAAAGTTAAATGCGCTGCCAAAGTTGAAGACAAAGTGGCTTGTTCCGCCGACTTAACGTTCATTGTTCCAAATCCAGATAAAAAGATTTAGACCGAGAGTGAATGAGGAGATTTAATGAATGAATTCGACGAGTGATGAAATTAAAGATGATTACAATTTCATAAGTGAGGCTTTGATAGATATTTATGATCAGATAATGCGAATTGAAGAGAGTGAAATTCGAAAGAGTCGATTTAAGGACATCACTGCAAAAGAATTGCATCTTATTCATACAATTGGCCTTCATGATCGGAAAACAACTTCAGAAGTATCACGTGTTTTGAAGTTAAGTAAAGGGACGTTAACTGCCAATCTTAATAACCTTGAGAAAAAAGGCTACATCATTCGAATGATTAACCAACAGGACCGTCGGATTATCAACCTTGGGCTGACGAGTAAGGGCAGATTGCTTTATCGTGCCCACTATGCGTTCCATCGCCAGTTGGTTGAAAGTTGCTTAAAGGGATTTGACGGATCCGATATTCGAAAGATGCGGCAGGCATTGGTTAACGTTGAGAAATTTATTGACGAGGTTTCATCAAAATGAAATTTGAAGATTTTAAAATAGTAGCTACGGCGAGTCAAGTGCCTGAGCGAGTTGTTGATAATCATGAACTTTCAACGATGATGGACACCTCTGATGAGTGGATCGTTAAGCGAACGGGAATTAAGCGTCGGCATATTGCCGTTACTGAAACTACAAGCTCACTTTGTACCAGCGTTGCTCAGCAATTACTTACTCAAAGCGAACTGCAGCCTGACGATATTGATTTGATCGTTGTTGCAACCATGTCACCTGATTATTTAACACCTTCTACCAGTGCAACTGTGCAAGGAAACATTGGTGCTACTAAGGCGATGGCGTTTGATATTGATGCAGCCTGCTCAGGGTTTGTTTATGGATTGAAGCTAATTCGGCAAATGCTGATGGCAGATCATAAAAAGAATGCCATTTTAATTGGTGGTGAAACGTTAAGTAAGCTTTTGGATTGGTCTGATCGATCCACTGCCGTTTTGTTTGGTGATGGTGCCGGTGGGGTTTTGGTTACGAACGAGACAACTGCTGATGGGTCATATCTTGCAGATAGTATGACAACCCTTGGCAGTCTTGGTGGCTATTTAACGGCTGGTAAGACTGGTCAGCCATCACCATTTTCATCAGATCATCAACCATTCAAGCCGTTCTTTAAGATGAATGGTCGGCGTGTTTATCAATTCGCGGTTAAGAATGTTCCCGATTCGGTTAACCATGCATTATCGGTGGCTAAATTAGCACCGACAGATGTTGACCACTATGTCCTTCATCAAGCGAACGTTCGAATTGTCGAGCGGATTGCGGATGAACTCGAGCTGCCAATGACCAAATTTCCGGTTAACATCGGTGAATTTGGGAATACCGCAGCTGCCAGCGAACCGATCTTGTTGGATCAGCTAGTAAAACACAACATTATCAAACGTGGCGATACAATTGCGTTAAGTGGCTTCGGTGGTGGCTTAACAGTTGGAACCATGTTACTGACTTATTAACGATATTGCTCATAGAAAATTAATTAATCAAATTAAAAACAAACAACTATATTGGAGGAAATTAATGATGACTAAAGAAGAAGTATTTAACAAGGTAAAGGATATTATCGTGGACCAATTGGATGTTGATGCAGACAAAATTAAAGAAGACACTAATTTC
>NZ_CP014876.1:0-11878 GCF_001663675.1 Loigolactobacillus backii | reverse complement strand
AGCCCCTTAACCTTGTCAATGGCGCGCCATTTTTCCTGTTCTGTTAATTCACCATTATGCTGAATGTTAAAGAGTTTTTGACGTTCATCTTGAAATTGACCTTGTGAGAAGTCGTTAGCGTCTTTCTTTTCAGGCTTCCAAGTAAAAGAATACCCAATCACTGGTTTCCCGCGGCCTTTACCATATTTCTTTCGAACAGTTAGGCCTCTAAAAAGAGGGGTCAATTCTTCTCTGATTGGTTTAAGAACGTATCTATCAACGTCTCCCGGTTTTTTCCAATAACTTTTAGGAATATCAAGTAACTCAAAAAAATCTTCTTTTGATAAAAAAGCATAACCGGTTGTTCTGAAACCTTTTAACAATCTAAAAGCGGTTTTAGCATAACTGCTTCGAAGATCTCTAAATTCCGCTAAAGCATATCTAACCCACGTGTCTAAATTATTAAGAAGTGGCAAAGCATCTTTATATACTTCAATGTCTATATAAGGAGAATCAGCTTCACCAACAATTCTGAATTTAGTAAACATAACAAACATTTCTCTATTTAATCCAGATTTACTACGTCTTCCAAAATGAAGTCCCATTAACTTTTCATAAGTTCTTTGAATATCATCTTCAAAGCGATTATTTGCAGTCGGTTTATAGTTGCTCAAATCTTTAAGTTGTTCAAAAGAAAATCTAACTGTCTGATCTCCCTTATCACGCATACGAGAAATAATTGAAAAAAATAGATTCATTTCAATAGGGGTGAATTTACGTAACGGAATGGTATTAAGTTCAGGATCATATTTTATAAGTTCATTGCTCATAATCACACCTCCACAACTATTATATAAAATCAACGAGTGCTTATCAACGATCACCATTAAAAACCTCGTTGATAAACAGACAAAACCTCGTTGATAAACAGACAAAACCTCGTTGATAAACAGACAAAACCTCGTCGATAAACAGACAAAACCTCGTTGATAAACTTCTATAAGCCTTGGGAGAGTAAGGCTCAAGAGGGGTCTAAAAGAGGTTTAAAAGAGGTTTATAAAAGAGGTTTAAAAGAGGCACCACTGTACGAGGCCAAAACCTAGAATCAAAAAACACAAAGGAGTGAGCCAAAAAACAGGCTCACATTAAACTCCAGTCGCTATGCTCCTTGCGCCTCACTACGTTCGTTGCCTAAAAGGTGTGGCAAGCCACATTAATTCGGGCGCTGCCGCCCCGAACCCCGTCCAAGCTGAGCCAGCTTAACCGCCTTTTCACTCGCCGTTAGGCAGGAAAGCAAAGTTTTATAGAAACTTTGGCTTTCGCCAATTCAGTGTTAAGACTGGTTTAGAGCTGTCAATTCCTTATGCTCCCACGCTACGCTCGTCCGCTACCATTGACAGCAAACAGTTAGTTTTTTGAATTTCAATAAGAATTCAACTGCTATGTTCGTTTTTAAGGGCCTTATTTTTCGTTTCTAGCGATTTTAAGACTATTCATATATATTTATACCAAAACAAAAATAAAAAGCCCTCAGTGAGCTTTTAGAGGGCTAGATGACGAAACCAGGACGATTAATAATATCTTCTTGTCTTTTTTGCAAAACATAAGTATACAGGGAATCATACAAATTCTTTTTGATCTCGCCAGGTTCATTGACAAAAGCTTCAAACAATTCTTGAATATCAACTTGCCAAGGATCAGCAAGCATTTCATCAATTGGTTTTAATACTTTCTTTTCGTCCATCTTAATTACTCCTAACATCAAAATAATGACTTCAAGTTTAGATTCACAGATCTTACAACACCGTTATTCAAAATTTGTTACCAAGCTTATAAAAATTCTCTGCACAAAGCAATTAAAAAATTTTGGCTTAAAACAGCGTAATCTGCAACACTTTTTAAGTATCTAAAGCATAACAAACTTAGTTAAGTGCAAGTATAAATTGAATTAAAAATACATTCAGTTTAACAACAGCAAAAACTGATTTTATGGTTATCAGTAGACCGAGTGAAACGAGGTCAATGCGCACTTACACATAGAATAAATTCTATGTTGTGATAACCCCCCAAAAACCTGTATTAGAAGTCGCCGTTGGCGACAACAAAATCAAACCAATTTACCCAAAATCAATTTGATCTAACATACTTTCGGTACTTGCTTGGTCTAAGCCTAAATAAGCTAAAGTCATGGCTTCACTTGAATGATTTAATAAGTGCATGACCAAACCAATATTATAATTAGATTGTGTGTAGACGCGATAAGCCCCGGTTTTACGCATTGTATGGGTCCCTAGATAATTAATTCCTAACAGATCGCCAACCTTACTCATAATTTTGTAGAACTGTTTTTCCGTGATATGGCGCTCAGGGTGTTGAATGGAAGGAAAGAGCCACTCAGAGGCTAGTCTATGATCAAGCAGCCATTGACGATACAATAAGAGTTCTGTTTGAACTGGTTTAAGGTACAAGGTATTAGGCTTACCAGTTTTTCGATCATGAATGAACGCATTTTGTTTAATAGAACCGTCCAGATTAAAAATATCGGTCTGTTTTAAACCCATAACGTCACTCACTCGCAGTAGCGTAGCTTTACCAACTTGAAAAATCGTATAGTTACGCCGGCCAGCTTTAAAGTTATTGAGTAACGTATCTTGAACCTCTTTAAGAACGTTTGAATCTTTGATGGGTAAGACAACTTGTTGCATGTAAATGACCTCCAGTAAGAATGTTTGCATTGTGTATCTACACGGGATATACTTGACTTGTAATAATAATTTAGGAGGGGAAAATATGGAACTTATTAAAGAACAAACACGCTTAGCAAAGTGGGGAAACTCGAAAGCTGCTAGAATTCCTAGCCAAATTATTAAACAACTGAAATTAGATGATAACCAAGATATGACAATAACCATTGAAAATGGATCAATTGTTTTAACACCAATAAAAAAGAACCCAAACAATATTCACGAACTATTTAAGGATTGGAAAGATGACGGGAAAAGGGATCACGAGCTTGATTGGGGAAAGTCAGAAGGTAATGAACTTCAATGGTAAGCCAAGGTGATATATTTTATGTTAACTTTAATCCAAGCCGTGGTCATGAACAGATGAATAAGCGACCAGCCATTGCTCTAAGCAATGATCTAGTCTGTCAGACAAGTAACATGACGATTGTGGCTCCAATTAGCAGTACCAAGCGTAATTTTCCAATGTATCATCGACTAACTAGTAGTCAAACAGTATATGGAAAAGTATTATTAGATCAAACCATAGCCTTAGATTTACGGGCAAGACATGTCACTGATGAAACTATTGTCGATCATGTATCGCGTGAAGAACTAGAAGAAATAATCACTTTGTACAAATTATTGTTTAGTATTGATGACAAATAGAAGAAGTCATTTCTTTAATATTAAAACAAATAACCCCCAAGATCTATACTATAGATTTTGGGGGTTATTTTAACAACGTTTTTGAGGGGTTATTTGTTAATTATAGTCCCTGATAATTTGCTTTTACATATATTGTTGCTATCCTGTATGATATATGTAAAAGCAAGCATTGGTAAAAATCATTGTTTTATGAAAGAAGGTCTATATTGTGAATACTGTATCGCCAGATGTTGTAAATAGTATATTTAATGATTATAAAAACAATTTTTCAAGTAATATAAATGAGGACAAAATATTTGAGCATTTCACTGTCGATAACTATTTTAAAACATTGAATTTATCAATAGAAGAATTAGAATCCGGATTAGTAGATTCACAAAGTGACTTTGGCGTGGATGGATTCTACATTTTTATAGATAATTTATTAGTCAGCGATTTTAATATTGAAGATTTTGACCCTAAGACGGTATCTAAAAATGTTGAGATTGTTGTCCATATTTTTCAAATAAAAAATACTGTAAAAATACATGAAAATGTTCCGTTAAAATTCCACCAATTTGGTGGGTGGTTGTTTGGCGATACACAATTAGAGTTACCCACGACAATGTCAGATATAATCAAAGAACGAGTGGTTTTTTTTAGATCTCTAGTTGTAAAATTAGCAACTAAATTTCCTAAGGTAACTATACAATTTCATCATGTAACAAGAGCAAATGAATCAGCTGTATCAACAGGATATATTGAAAAAGCGAATTCAGTATTTGATACTCTTAAAAAAAACACGTTTACACCATTAACTATCCGTCACGATCTTATTGGAAATAATAGTTTATATGCATTAGCAGAGAAGAACATTCCTAAATCAGGTGAATTAATGTTCAATAATATGTTAAATGCCCCAACATACAGTGACACTAAAAATGGTTATGTAGTTACAGCGTATTTGAGAGATTACTTTGACTTTATAACCACTAAATCTGAAACAGACGATTATTTACTAAACGAGGAAATGTTTGAATCGAATATTAGAGATTATCAAAACAGAACATCAGTAAATACTGATATTGAAAAAACTTTGGCTGATAGTCAAGGAAATACTGACTTTTGGTGGCTTAATAACGGAATCACTATATTAGCTAGTGAAGGAAGTATGGTTAGTAAAAAATTAAGCTTAGAAAACGTACAAATAGTTAACGGATTGCAGACCTCTAATTCTATATTTAATATTTTTAAAAATAAATCTTCTGCAGAAAGATCACAGGATGAACGAAGTATCTTAATAAAAATTATTACACTTGATGATATGGATGAGACACGTGATGAAATAATTAGAGCTACAAATTCGCAAAATCCAGTTACCGTATCACAATTACGTTCAAGTGACCCTATTCAAAGAACAATAGAGTTGTTTTTAAAAAGCAAAGATATTTTCTACGATCGCAAAAAAAATTATTATAAAAACCAACATAAACCAAGAGCACAAATATTTTCTATTAATTATCTAGCTCAAGCTATTGTATCTATAATAGATAGCAACCCAGTAAAAGCACGTTCTAATCCGACTATATTAATTAAAAAAGACGAAGATTATACAAAAGTATTTAATTCTGAATATGACATAAAAATTTTCTATTATGCCATTCTAATGCGTAATAGGGTTTCAGAATATTTAAAATCAATCCAAAAAAATAAATCCGATGATGCTGTTCTTATAAATATAGCAAAGTATTATGAATTACATGTGACTAGAGTGCTAGCGAGTCTCGTTACAAAACAACAAAACGTTACACCCACTATACTAAGTCACTTAAAAATCAGTGATCTAAACATTTCTGATGATAAAATAAGTGATTCCATAGATATTCTAAAAAAAGCAATTGAGTATAGTGAAATTGATCTATCAAAAAAAGCATCACTTAATATCAAGTTAACGGAAGAAACAGCAAAATATCTAGAAAATATAGATAAAAACTCAATTTAAATTAGTTAGATTAATTGCCTATATTTTAATAAGTTAATATTTGATGCAATCAAAAAATAAACCCATTATCTGAGCGACAGATAATGGGTTTATTTTAACTGCAATATTTAGACAAACATCTTTTCTAAAAAACCTTTTTTCTGCTCTTTTAGTAAATCTAACTTACGTTGATGAAGAGCGATAGTGGCATCTAACTGTTTGAAGAATGAACCGATCTTTTGTTGTTCTTCCTGACTAGGTTTATAGATTTCAAATGATGAAAATTTAGAAATCCAATGACGTTCATGACTTTGAGGTACATATTTTATATTCTTCAATGTATTAAACATAAAATAGAAATTGTCAGAATTATCATTCAAACTAAGTAATTTCATTGCGGAGCTCTTAATCTTAAAAGGGAAATCTACATAATGAGAGCCAGTTGTAAAATCATCAAATATAACAACTGGATTCTCTACGGTAGCATTTTTAATCCCGCTAATTTCATCTGTATAGCCCAATAAGAAACTCTTACCTGCTGTTAAAACAGGAGTATTAAAATTGTCATCATACTCTGTAGATTTGACAATATATTTTGTTGGTTGCTCATAGTTAAATATCTCCCCCAACTTACGCTCTTCCCAAGCGTCAGCAAACCCTGCAAATCGCAATTCAGGAACTTTGGCCCCATTTTTAGGGAACATTTTTTGCAAATAGCCCTGTTTAAGTTTCTTAAGCTTAGCTAACTTACGCTGATGAAGAGTGATGGTTTGGTCAAGTTGTTTGAAAAACGAACCCACTTTAGCTTGCTCGTCTTTGTTTTTTGGCAAAGTTATCAGCAAGTCTTTAACAATAGAGCCGGATAAATTCCCTTGGCCACCTTGTAGATAAGTTGAGATGATGGGTTCTTTTTGTTTTTTTAGCCACTGAACAATCATGTAAGGATCGTCACCTTTAGTTGAACGGATAGCTAGTATAGCTTGGTTAATTGCCCCGTTAATTCTTGAAATACTCGTTTCACCACTGGTTGCGCCATATAGAGCATAAAGAATATCACCGATCCCTACCATCTTTGCTGACGAGTTATTTAACCCAGCATCTGTGATAAAAAGCTCTGTTGAATCTGATGAGATTTCACCCGAACGGATAAACGGAATTTCACCGCCATAGTATTCAGCTTTCCCTGCGGTCGGAGTTCCACCAGAAAAAGAGTCTGTGATAGCACCCAACTTACGCTGTACCCAAGCATCACTATAACCATTAAATCGTAGTTGAGGCACTTTGTTACTCATGATGGCCTCCCAATAGTTGCTTAGCTGATTCGATAATCACCTTGCTATCATCTGTGACCGCTAAATCACTAATCATTGCTAATAAGTCAGCCTCGCTTTGTTCAATATCTCGATTAATATCACCTAGCTCCTGGCTAACAGCTACCAAATCAACGGGATCTTCTTCTTCGAAGGTGTCCACATAACGTGGAATGTTGAGGTTAAAGTCGTTTTCCTTAATCTCTTCAAAGCTGGCCAAGTGCGCATACTTAGCAACGTCTTCACGCTTTAAGAACGTCTCCACAATTAAGTCCACGTCTTCTTGGCGCAACTTGTTATTATTCTTCTGCTTTTCAAAGCCCTTTGAAGCGTCAATAAAAAGCACATCATCAGTCGTCCGGTTCTTTTCCAAAATCATAATAATGGTTGGAATCCCCGCATTCGTAAAGATCTTTTCGGGTAACCCAATCACCGCTGAAATATTGCGATTTTCGAGTAATGCTTGGCGAATACGACCTTCTGCCGCACCACGGAACAACACCCCGTGTGGCAAAACAATTGCCATCCGGCCATCTTGCTTCAAGTGATATAGACCATGTTGTAAGAACGCAAAGTCAGCCTTTGATTTAGGCGCAATGCCGGCCTTGAAACGCGGGTCATCTTCTCGGTTCGTGTTATCCCACTTCAGTGAGTAAGGGGGGTTGGCCATCACGGCGTCAAACATACGCGGGCTATCAACCCCACTTTGCACCCCATCCGGCCAGTCTGAACTCAAGGTATCTGCATTATGGATATGGATATCGTTATACTCCACCCCGTGCATCATCAAATTAATTCGGCCCAAGTTATAGGTTGTCGTGATAACTTCTTGGCCGTAGTACTTAATGGCCCCACGAACACCATCATTCTTCATGTATGAAGCAGTCGTCAAAAGCAATGAACCTGATCCCATGGCTGGGTCATAGAGGCTGTACGTTGGCATATCTTCACGACCAGCCGTTAAGATCCGCGCCATAATATCGGACACTTGGTGCGGCGTATAGAACTCCCCGGCCTTAGCACCAGAATTAGCCGCAAACATCCCAATCAAGTATTCGTATAGATCACCCAACACATCCGCGTCTTCATCCAACTCGATTTGGTCAATCAAACTAATCCAATCCATCAAGGTCTTCGTACGCGTTTGCGTATTGCTACCAAGACGGCTTGAAGTCAAATCCATGTCGTCAAAAATGCCTTCAAAAGTGGCCTTGGCACCCGGTTGAATGCCTTGGTTAAAGTGCCCCAGCGCATCTGCCACGTTGGTAATGTTGAATTGATCCACGTTAATGGCTGCTTGCCAGTCACTAAAGAGTTCACCTGGTTGAATCACATACCCTAACTTGGTTTGCATAAAAGCTGCCGCTTTTTCTGGGTTTTGCTCCCAAACTGATGACCAAGTTTCGCCACGCAACTGGCTATCCAGCCATGTTTGGGCCTTTTCAGATAAGAACTTATAGAACATCAAACCAAAAATGTAGTTCTTATATTCAGAAGGTTCAATCTTACCGCGAGTCTCGTTCAATGTTTTCCAAATTAATGCTTGTTTATCTGCTGTTAATGCCATGTTTATCCCTTTTCTATGATGAATAATTTATTTTTTGGTAATTTTAGCAAAGTAGTTCAGTAGCGACTCTTCAAAGTCAGCTAGCTCAAAGAAGCCAATGTCCAGGTGACTCTCTAAGTCTTGTAAATATTGATTCAGCGCCGTGTTATCAACTAATGGAATGCCGGGGCGGTATAGCTCGTAAGCTGCTAGAATATCGTTGCCATTGTAATCATGGTCGGCTGCCCATTTGTAAATTTTTAAGTCTTGTTGCGCAGTGCGGATCGCCTTACGGACTGACTTGAGTGTTTCAGTTGTAAAAGGCTCCGTATACTCCCCTTGTTCGATACCATCTAAGACTTGTCCAATCTCTTCACGATTATCTTGATCTAAGGGCTGTACATGCTCTTCAACGGCTGCACGGTTGGCAACACTGACTTCATCCATATACGCATTCAATAAATCGACTAGTTTATCGTAATCAATAATTTCATTCGCAAAGGATTGCAACACCAGCTTGATATTCGTTAAATCAACTAGCGGGCCAGTTGGTAAGACTTCATTCACATCGTTCATGCGTGCTTGCAATGAGCTGAGCTGCGTTGCACTCTCAATGCCTAGTGTGATAGTTCCTTCTGGTCCTTCAACAGAGTTCCCCAAGACATATCCTTGTTGCACTAATTGTTGGACTTGCGAGTTAACTTGGGCGGCTGTCACGACAAACTCGACTTGTTCTTTTTTAGAACGCGGCATCTGTGAAAAATCATCACCCGCTAATTGCTGCAAACGCTTGATTTGGGGGTTCAAGTCGACAATTTTATCAGCTGCCTTAGGCGCCAAAATTCCTTCATCAAACAAATCTTTTTGTTCCTGATCATCCGGGGTATTCCCCGCATCCGCTAAGGTATCATTGCCCCCTTTGGTATAGATAACCAACGCATCCTTCACTTTTTCTTCCATTACCGCACCTTGACGATAAAAACGCACTTTACCATGAGGTTTAGCTGTCTTATCAATTGTCCGGTTAGTTCGTGACATTGCTTGAATCAGGGGACCTTCACCCAAAATCTTATCCATGTAGATGATATTAACGAATTTTGAATCAAATCCCGTTAATAATTGATCTGACACAATAATCAAGTCCAATCGATCGGCATCATTACCCTTGTTATAAGGTTTCTTACGGGCAATGCGCTTGGTCATATCATTGAGGTACGCCCGTTGTGGATCCTTGTCCTCTAAGAAATTACGTGTGCCGTAGAACGTC
Source organism: Loigolactobacillus backii (assembly GCF_001663675.1). NCBI lineage: Bacteria > Bacillati > Bacillota > Bacilli > Lactobacillales > Lactobacillaceae > Loigolactobacillus > Loigolactobacillus backii. The sequence goes on along the minus strand of NZ_CP014876.1, from coordinate 2,424 downwards.
ATGTAGTCTTGCATCGCTTGCTTTAGAGCAGCTTGTAAGTCTGATGCACCCGTCCCATTGGCTTCATCACGCGAATAGGTCATAGCAACACGTAACTCAGGTGCTAGTTGCTTGAAAAGACTGTAATAAGAAGCAACGGCTTGCTTACCAGACACCGCTAACATACCTTGGAATTGATTCGGCTCGCGGACACCCATGTTAATTGGTCCGCTAGCATTCGTAGCCCAATTACGCTGAATATCTGCCACAACGGCTTGGCGGAATGGCAGACTGGCATATACTTCTTTTTCCAGTTTCTTTTCAGTTAAACCACTATCCAGATCGTGTTCAAAATCAGTCTCATAATACGTCACATCAAACCCAAGGACGTTACCGTCACCAATAGCGTCCTTAATCGTATACCGGTGTAAACGCGGCCCGAAAATATCATAGGTTGAAATATCCTTAGAGGTTTTCACGTCATGGACTTCATCGCTATAAAAATTAGGCGTTCCTGTAAACCCAAACCAAGTGGTTTTTGGTAACGCTTGTTTAATTCGGCTGACGGCATCACCGCTGGCTGATCGGTGGGCCTCATCCATTAAAATAACCATCCGCTTATTAGAGGCTAGACCTGATTTAATGGCCTTATCCAAGCCTTGTACCGTAATCAAATAGATATGGGCCGTGTTATCGTGCTTAAGAGCACGCTTTAGTTCACTCCCATTCACCACTTGAATCCGATTTTCAAAGGTCTTATAGGCAAATGACTTAAAGTTTTCATAGGTCTGATTGACTAAGTCAACCCGATCCACAATAAACAAAACATCTTCAACCCTTGGTCGTGAAGCCAGTAGTTGCGCCACTTTAAATGAGGTGACTGTTTTACCAGAACCCGTGGTGTGCCAAACGTAGCCCCCTTCTTTTTCAACCAACCCGTTTTGGTCCATTTCACGCATACGATCTAAAATTTGCCGCGTTGCTTGAATCTGATACGAGCGCATGACCATTAAGTTATCATTGGCTGCATCCGGAATCATATTCACAGTTACTAAGCGGTGTAAAGCTGGAATACCCATCACCTCATGAATAAAGGTCATCGTATTCGTGACATCCTTGCCGGCATCATCACGCCAGCCAAAGGCGAAGTCACGGTTGTATGAGTCACTATTCTTTGGTCGTGCAAAATAGTGCGCTGAATTTTGTGATAGAACGAATTGCACTTGCACAAAAGAAAAGAGTCCCGTGTACATGCCGTCACCGTCATACTTTTGGAACTGCTCAAACGCATTCCACTGGTTTTGCAGGGACTCATCTTTTTCTTCAATGTGGGCCACAGGTAGCCCGTTAATCAGCAACATGATATCAATTCGACGCTTAGAGCTGAGACTCGTTGCTAAATCCGTAAACGTAATTTGGTTAACGACTTCATAACGTGAATGTCCACCAGCCACTTCATCACCATAGAATATTTCAAGTTCTAGCTGCGTCCCATCATCACGATTCAACGGTACGGTCCCAACACCACCCGCACCCGCCAACATGAGTTGCGCATCATACGGCGTTTTATTCTTCGTTAGTTCCAACTTCACTTGTTCAAACTCATTATCAGATAACGGAGTATCTTCTAGTCGTTTACGATTGTTGGCATTCAGAATATCTCGCCAGTGATCATATAACCGATCAACTGTTACACTAGAATAATCTGTTAGATATTCCCAACCTTCACTCTTTAGCTTGTCAATTACCGCTTGTTCAAATTTATCTTCCGCCATTTAACTAGTCTTCTTTTCTTTTTTAGTTGTAACTATTTACCAAAACGCCACCACTTTTTAGGTTTAGGTTGTGACTCCGGGGTGCTATTTTCAGGTTCCGGTTGTTTGTCTGACGTCACTTCTTTTTCACCATCATCATGCGGTGCCATCGTTAAGACTTTCAAGTCCTTAATTTCTGCCTTGTATTCTTCGAGCAGTTGTTTGTCCTGTAAGGCCAATCTTTGTTGCTGATCTAATAACTTATGTAACTCTTTCTTTTCAGATTGAATTTCTGATACTAAATTTCGAAGGAATTTCACTTCATCTTGTCCATCAACCGCATCTTTTTTGTTGTCGTCAACATCATCTTTTTGTTGACGGTATCTTGTTGACGAATTGTTTGAGAACATTGCTTTAATAGCTTTTTGCCCATCAACATCAACGTAAACAGTATTGCCTTTTGTTGATGTAAATTGACGTAAATCGATTGACGCATCTCTTTTTATCTTTTGCCATATAGCCTGCTTTGAAACGCCCAATTCATCAGCAAGTTCTCTAATAGTTTTAGGCATGATTTCCAAACCCCTTTCGGAGTTCAGCAAGTGCTTCTTGTCTTGCTTGATCTCTTATTTTTTTATCGTGCTCGGCCTGTTTATCAGCCAATGCTTGTTTCTCAGTAGAGCCTAAAGTT
>NZ_CP014875.1:0-22581 GCF_001663675.1 Loigolactobacillus backii | reverse complement strand
CTATGGGACAAGTGAAGGATAGTTAAAAACAAATTAAATCCAATGGACTAAGTAGCTAACCAATGCTATTTAGTCCATTTTTGTTGTTAGAAATTAAAAAAAGTTGCCGTATAGGCAACCCAGAATAGACACATGCCGGTGAATTTACAAAGCCGATCACGTCCAATGTTCGCTTTGTAATTCAGTTAAAGCATACCAGATTTGTATTTTAAAACAAGTCAGATGTTTTAGCAACTCTCTATTAAGACGGCCTGTGTCAGTTAAGAAAGGGAGCTTTTATTATGGATCAATCAAACTTTAACTTTACAAATGCTAAAAGAGCCTATGAAGTAAAGTTCTACGCTTTGCCGCAGATCTTACTCCAAGGAGAAAAATATAAGGATCTTAGCGATAGTGCCATTTTACTTTATTCGGTGTTACGCGATCGTCTAAGTTACTCACTAAGCAATAATTGGGTTGACGAAAATAACAACGTATATTTCATATACACAAACAATGAACTAAAAGATTTACGAAACTGGTCAAATAATAAAATCAATAAGATTAAACACGAATTAATCGACGCAAACCTTTTGTATCAAAAACATATGGGTTTTAATCCAAGATCAGGCAAAAACGAACCAAATAGATTATATTTGGCAGATTTGGAAGTAACAGCAAAAGACGTTTATATTAAGCGAGAGCCATTAAAATCGCCTGAACCCCTTGGTACAAGCGGACTTCTCAAAAAGAGAAACCCGCATGATACCGTTGAACCCCTTGGTACAAACGGACTTCTCAAAAAGAGAAACCCGCATGATACCGTTTCTGATACATCTGAATCCCTTGGTACAAGCGGACTTCTCAAAAAGAGACAAGATCTAGACTATACTAATAATTTAGATACTAATAGATACAATATAGATACTCAAAAGTTGGACTTTTCCACAGCCAATTTCTCACCAGCAGAAATTCAAAAGCAAAACCAGGATTTGGTGAACCATGCTAATGACTTCTTAACTGATGAAGACAGTGGCTTACCGGTTTTCTTAGAACCAGAAGCCGTGCAATTACTTAGCTTCTGGTGCCGAACTCCGCAACAAATGCGCCGGTTTATTGGTATCATCCTGAATGCTAAATATCGAGTTGAAAAGGATCATCAAGATATTGGGGTTCTAATCCCACTGGACGATGAAGAACTTAAACCTTTGATGACTAAAGCCTTGAGACGCTACTTTAACGCCCTTAGAAGCAATGAGAACCATATCAAGAACGTGGAGAACTACTTATACGGTACTATGCAGAACCTGTTTGGCATTTGGTGGAATAAACAAGCGGCTAGAGAATATGCGGCCAAACACCCCGAAGAACAGAACACTGACAATGAGCGTTCTTGGAATTAAACGTCATATTAGCTCATTTAAGCCGTTTTAAGTGTTACATGCATAATTATATTAAAATCGTTTTAAAATCGTTTAGAAGCAAAAATAGGCACCTTGAGTGGCTGAATTGGCGATGACTGAACTAAGGGAATGTGAAAGGAGCTTTTTAAATGATCAAATCCAGCAAAGAAGTCGAAACAATCGATCAATTGTTGGCTGACCCATGGGCAGTCGATATTCAAGACATTTGGGAGCAAGCAGCCCATAATCCAGATCCTGATAAACGCAAGCTGTTTGACGCGTTACACACTTACCTCTTAGATAAACGCCAAGAGCAAATTATCAACGAAAAGCATTTTGTGATTTAACATGGACAGGTCAAATAATCAGTGACTGAAATAGAAAGGAGGCACAAAATATGGCTAAAACTCGAACATATATGGACAAGTATAAATTCACAGCTGCAGAAAACCAACGGTTTGCCCGAGCAAACTTTACCAAGTTAGTGCATACTAATGCTCGTTTTGAAGGCGTTAATACCACTTTGCCACAAACACAAACTATTATGGACGGTATGAGCGTAGCAGGAGTACCTGTTGAAGATGTTTTGACGATTGTTAATTTAAAGCGTGGGTGGCAATATATCACTGCTCAAAATTCCCCTTTAACGTTAACCATGGAAAAACAAATCAACAAGATTGTGGCAGCGGAAGACGCCTTAGTACCGGGAGAATTACGGCAAGGGAAAGGAGGAGTTGATTTAGGTAGTGAAGACTTTTTTGAACCACCTTTAATTAACGAAAAACAAGAACAATCCTTTTTACAAAAAATCTTGGCTGATCCAGGAACGACGATTACTGATAAAGCATTGACTGTCATGTATCATAATATGCGCCAACAAATCTTTTGGGACGGGAACAAAAGGACGGCGACTTTAAGTGCTAATAAAATTATGATTGACGGTGGTGCAGGCTTAATCAATGTGCCGTTAGATAAGTGGGATCAATGGAACGAACTAATTGCCAATTATTATCAGACTAATGACATGACTAAAATTAAACAGTGGACATATGATAATGGTATTCAAGGATTACAAATTCGAGCAAACAAAAAAATTAAGTGCTAATGAATTAAACCAGATGTACAAGCAACTAAAAAAAAACGGATAAATTAGAACTTAAATTAGTTGAAGACGAGATTAGTAAAAGAACCCAAAACCATCTCAAAGACTTTGCTAAAAACAATCTAGAAGTTAAGCCAAAAAATAATCCTGAAAATAAAAACGATCGGCCTAGTTATTAGGTTGATCGTTTTTTAATTTATCCGGTTTATGGGCGTTAACATAGTCAGCAAATATTTTTAAAAGCTCTTCGGTTTGTTCGACCGAGAGATTATCAGCTTGAAAGTATTTTTCTAGCAAAGCCCCTTTTTGAATTAATCGGCGAGAACGGGCTTTGCGGGCTTGCCGATTTTCGTAGTATTTAGATTGCCGTAATTTAAAATCTTCTTGCTCAATTTTTTGTTTTAAACGCGCTTGTTGCTCAACTAGTTTTTCATATTGATTAGGCATAGTCATTACCACCTAACTATTATCGGTTATTTTGAGCTTGATTTAAAAAGGCGGCAACTTTTTTAGCAATCATTTTAATCTGTGGAGTAGTAAGTGTCCCATAATCCAAATTGGCTGATCTAATGATTTGCTTACCGAGATTTTGTTCAATTTTATTTTTTTCAGCTTTAATCTTTTGATTAAGCTGTTTTAATTTGGCTTCTTGTTTTTCTAAGTTACTTTGAGACATAATGATCCCTCCAATCGTATTAAAAATAATCGCCGACACTATATCATACAGAGAACGTTAAGTCAAAGTATGAAAGTTGAAATAGCGAAGCGGAAGGCATAAACTATAAGTAAATCTAGGGGAATCATCAGGACGAGTGAAACGAGGTCAATGCGCACTTACACCCTTGACACTTGTCAAGGGTAGATTTAATCCCCATTTTGATGGGGATTATTTGTATTAGAAGGCTAGCGCCAACGATAAAAATACTAGAGCCAAATCTCAAGATTAATCAATCACATTACGAAGGATCCAATGACTATAAGCAAGACGAGCACCGGGAGTTATCACCCAGGGGTGATTAATTTCGAAAATTTGAATTTCAGTTGCTAAGTAAAGTGGGGTCTTGCCATGATTAAAAGCAAAAACGGGTTGCGGAAAATCAGGCTTACTAGCAACTTGATGAACACTTTGACGAGAGTTCATCTGCCAACGAATTTTTAAGTCTTCACGCGACAATAATTTTGGCAGGTGTGTTTTTTCAATTTGAGCTTGTTGCTGCAATTTTTGTGTAAATGCTTGTTTAATCTTGTTTTGGTGCCAATCATCAAACAGCTCGTACTTGTTGGTTTCAAAATCTAAATCCATAAAAACACCCCCCTAACCAAAATCAATTTGATCTAGCATCGTTTCGGTACTAGCCTGGTCTAAGCCTAAATAAGCTAAAGTCATTGCCTCACTGGAATGATTGAGCAAATTCATGACTAAGCCAATATTATAATTTGATTGCGTGTAAACGCGATAAGCCCCGGTTTTACGCATCGTATGGGTCCCTAGATAATTAATTCCTAACAGATCGCCAACCTTACTCATGATTTTGTAAAATTGTTTTTCTGTAATATGGCGCTCGGGGTGTTGAATGGAAGGAAAGAGCCATTCAGAGGCTGGTCTATGATCAAGTAGCCATTGACGGTACAATAAGAGCTCTGTTTGAACAGGTTTAAGGTACAAGGTATTAGGCTTACCCGTTTTTCGGTCGTGAATGAACGCATTTTGTTTAATAGAACCGTCCGGATTAAAAATATCGGTTTGTTTTAAGCGCATGACATCACTGACTCGCAACAGTGTCGCTTTACCAACTTGAAAAACTGTATAGTTACGCCGGCCAGCTTTAAAGTTGTTGAGTAAGGTATCTTGAACCTCTTTGAGAACGTTTGAATCTTTGATGGGTAAGACAACTTGTTGCATAGTTTTAGCTCCTTAAAAAATTGATTTTTAGTACAAACTAAAGTACAATATTAAGTACAATGAAAGGGTGGTAAATATGACATTAGCACTAACACAGAGCGATTTTCGCGCTAACCTAAAAAAATATTTAGATCAAGTTAATGACGAAGATGAAACCGTTTATATTGCTCGTTCACATAGTCGCGCAGTGGCCATCGTTTCACAAGAAAAAATGGACTGGCTAGAAAGAGCATTAAAAGCGAAAGAAGGTTCGTTAGAATATGCAATTGCGCGTGATCAGTTAATTAAACGCCATGTTTTACCTGATGATGAAATTGTTGAATCAAATGATGATTATTGGGGTCAGTTTAAATAATGAAAAAACTAAGATTTAAACCACGTGCAACCTTTAATGCTGATCTAAAACGGTTAGCCAGTTTAGACCAATCTATTATTGATGAAGTTCGAGCAGCCATTGACCTGTTGCTTGAGCAACAACAATTACCATCAGAATTTGAAGATCATGAGCTTAATCGGCGAATGAGCGGTTATAATGAATTTCACTTACGAGATACCCCGAAAAACAAAACACCAAGCGAAACTAACGATGTCCTGGTGGTTTATACGATTGATAAAGATGAACTAGTCTTAATTGGCATTCGAGTCGGATCGCATGATCGTTTATTTCCTGGTCAAAATCGTTCTAAAAGGTATCGAAAAAATGACGAATAGAAGAAGTCATTTTTATAATATGAGAATAAATAGCCCCTAATATCTACATTATAGATATTAGGGGTTATTCTTTCAATGCTTTTTAGGGGCAATTTTATAATTAGTGCTGGTAAAGGATACAGTGCCATTGCCAACGCCGCTTATAGAAGTGGTGAAAAATTATTTGATAATCAAGAAGGCCGCCACTATTTGGTATTTGACCAAGAAAACCGGTTTAGCAACGGTATTGAGCATTGCTACTATTTTAGGAATGCTGCCAATGGTGATTCTTAGTCCGTTTGTTGGTCCTATGGTTGATCGGTGGAACAAAAAAGGCCTCCTAATTTTCCCGGACGTTTTTGCTGCCTGTTTCGCTATTATTCTTTCCGTATCCGGAACGGTCTTTCATGTATTTCCACTTTGGCTCATTTTTATTTCATTACTGATGCGGTCTTGTGCGCAAACCTTCCAGATGCCAACGATTCAATCGGTAATGCCCACAATGGTGCCAGACAAAGAAATTACCCGTATGAACGGCCAACTGGGAATGGTGCAATCCGCGAATATGATTATTGCCCCAGCACTGGGCGCGTTTTTATTTGCGTTTATCCCCATCGAGTACTTGATTCTGTTAGACGTACTTGGGGCCATCATTGGGATTTGTATTTTAACGTGGGTTCAAATTCCTAACAATGAAAAAATTGATCAGCCAATGCATGTGCTCCACAACACCCGCTTGGGGATCAAACAACTTACGAACAACAAGGGCTTGTGGTACATTACGTTGATCGGCGCCGTCTTCACACTAACCTACATGCCTGCTGCCAGCATGTATCCACTCATGACCATGAAATACTTTCAGGGAACCGTTAGTCAGGCTGGCTTAATTGAAGCCATTTATTCAACTAGCATGCTAATCGGCGGCACTATCATTGGCCTCTTTGGTAAGTGGCAGGACCGGATGACGCCCGTAATCATCGCGTTTTTCCTGGTTGGCATTCCAACCGGTATTAGCGGCATTTTGCCAGGTAACCAAACCGGATTTTTATGGTTCGCAGCTTTAAACATCATTGAAGGAATTGCGACCCCATTTTTTACAACGCTTTTAATGGCAATGATTCAACAAAGTTATCCAGCAGAAGAGTTAGGGCAGATTCTAGGCGTTTTGAATTCTTTGTTGAATCTAGCTGGACCAATTGGCTTAATTTTTGCCGGTCCCCTAGCTGATGTGATTGGCATTGAACGCCTATTTGTGATTGCAGGAATCGGTGCTGCCATTTGCGGGTTGGTCGCGGTGTTAATGCCAATTACCAGGCAATATGACATTAGGCTGCATCAAAAATTGGCGAAATTAACTGAGCAACCAGATAAGTAATTAACATGATGATCATAAAGAGGAGAAAGACCAGACTACCAGCTGATCTTTCTCCTCTTTTTGTCATCACTTAATTACACGTTTTTAATCTTTTCACCAGTCAATCCCATCGCATTAATTGCCACGATAATTGTCGACATCGCCATGACCGCAGCACCAACGGCTGGGTCTAGAATGATTCCAATAAATGACAACACACCGGCAGCGAGTGGAATTGCGACAATATTGTAGCCTGCTCCCCACCAGAGATTTTGAACCATTTTCCGATTTGTGATTTTAGCCAAATCAAGAAAATGTAAAATATCGCTGGGTTCTGATTTAACCAACACAACATCAGCGGAATCAATGGCAACATCGGTTCCGGCGCCAATTGCAATTCCAATATCGGCCGCGGCAAGACTTGGTGCGTCATTTACGCCGTCACCAACCATGATGACGTGATTGCCCTTTGCTTGATAATCAGCAATAATCTTTTGTTTATCATCTGGTAATAGGCCTGCATGGAATTCAGTCAATCCTAGTAAGTTAGCAACGTGTTCCGCGGCTTTTGGATTATCGCCAGTGAGCATTACGGGGGTAATTTCTCGCCTCTGAAGACCACTAATTAATTCCTTAGCACCCGCTTTGATGGTGTCGCCTTCAGCAACCATTCCTTGAACTTGGGTGCCCTGCAATAGGAAGCTGACGGAATTACCCTTAGCAGCCCATTTATCAGCAGCGGCCTCGTCAAACCTGATCCCTTGCTTCGTTAAATAGTTACCATTAACAATCGTATAGTCAGTGCCATCAACATTACCGGAAATACCAACGCCCGGAATATTTTGAGACTTTTCAGCCGCAACGACTTCAATGTCCTTCGCTTGGGCTTCAGTAATGATTGCTTGGGCCAGCGGATGAGTCGAATTATTTTCAAGGGCGGCCAGTCGGCTTAATAACGTTGTTTCGTCAATCCCATCATTTGGAATCAATGCATTCACCGTAAATTTACCTTCTGTTAACGTGCCAGTTTTATCCAAGAGAACGTGGCTAACATGTTGACTTGCTTCAATGGCTTGGCGATTTCGAACTAATAGCCCATTTTGAGCGCCAATCGTAGTAGAACGAGAAACCACTAATGGAATCGCTAATCCTAATGCATGCGGGCAAGCAATCACGAAGACGGTCACCATGATCGTCATTGCAGTCGCCAATCCCTGGGGTAACCAGGCAAAGAAAGCAATAATCCCAACACCAAATGCCGCGTAAAATAGATACTTGGCAACTAAATCAGCTTTATCTTCTGCTTTAGATTTAGCTTGCTGGGCATTTTGAACCATTTTCATTACTTGAGAAAGATAGCCGGAGTCACCAGTACCACTAATTTTAACCGTTAGCGTCCCGTTATTGTTAGTTGCACCACCAATGACCTTATCGCCAACGTTCTTGGTAACGGCAGCAGATTCACCGGTTACCAGTGCTTCATTCACGGTCGACTCCCCAGCCGTAATAACACCATCGGCTGGAATACTCTCACCTGAACGCACTTGGAAAGCTTGACCAACTTTTAAATCAGATACTGGCACTTCTTTTGTTTCACCATTATCTGTAACTAGATGGGCCGTCTTAGGCAACAGGGCCGCCATCTTTTGTAAGGCAGCTCCAGCCCCCATCAATGCATTCATTTCAATCCAGTGTCCTAGAAGCATAATTAAAATCAGGGTTGCAAGTTCGAACGAAAAATCCATTACATGATTTGCCGGGTTCAAGAAGTTGTTGGCAATAAATGCGTACAAACTGTAGAAATACGAAACGGAAATTCCAAGGGTTACTAGCGTCATCATTTCAGGAGATTTATCCTGAATTTCCGCTTTAGCCCCCTTTAAAAATGGCATTCCGCCATAAAAGTAAAGTGCTGTATCAAACAAAACGATGATAATGCCAACAATTAGCGGTGAACTGAAACTAATGATGGAAACGCTTAAACCCATGATTGGTGCTAACAGTAAAACTGGAATCGCTAAGACAACGGAGACCCAAAATTTAACTTTCAAATTCCCCATATGACTCATATTTGATTCATTATTTTCCATATTCTTAGCACTCATGTTTTTCATGTTCATATGGTCCTCTTTATTTGCCATGATTATCGACCCCCTAAAAATAAGTGTGCGTAGCAAAGCGGTTAGAAGCCGGAATATAAGTTCCTTGTGTGGAAATCCCCGGGCTCGGGATTTTTCCACCAGGTTCTTATATTTAGGCTTCTGCTTTGCGGAGCACCATGCCACTATATGAATGAGAATTACGACAAAAATTCATAAGTTTCTGCCACCAGAAATCCCAGATTCTGGATTTTTGTGCAGCAATCCTAAAAGTAAACAGAACACCACAGTCTTAACACGTTTGATCACCTGGCAAGCAGTTACACTGAACTTCCTCAGGCGCTGTCTTGGCCTTTTCAGCTAGAATCGCCTGTAAGTTCGCAATATCCGCCCGTGAGAGTTCCCTTGACTGAATAACGCCGGCAATTGTTGAACCAGCCCGCATCGCACACATATGGTCAAACAAATCATCTGCCGCTGCCGCCATTGATTCCTTCTCGCCAACAACCGGCTTATACGTGAATGGTCGACTGCCGCCATGCTGCGCAACCGCCTGTTTTTGAATCAACCTGTGAAGTAGCGTTTTGGTTGTTGAAGCTGACCAGCCTTCTAATTCGTTCATAGCATCGATTAGTTCACGACTAGTCGCATGTCCCATTGTCCAAATTGCTCTCATAACCATCCATTCAGAATCGGTGATGGTTACATTCTTTGCATCCTTCAATTGGCTTCCTCCATTAATTGAATTCTAAGTTTACGTTTGTAGCCTCTTAACACTTATTAGTTTACAACTGTAGTCACAATAATGCAACCTTTCTGCCAGAAAATACCATGACATTAAAAAAACGCCTAGATAATATTCCAGGCGTGGTTTGATACGATATGTTAAATTAATGATCTGGGAATTTTTGGTTTTCTTGTTAGTATGGTGAAATGCCTCTTAGAACCTGTCTAGTATCTGCTGAATCTGGTAGAATTGTAAAAAACCGACTGAGGAGTTTGTCATGCCAGATTATCCAAGCAATATTTCTCGAGCGCAATTTGCGTTAATACAACCTGATTTAGAAAACTTCCGCAAGCATACAAGACCGCGTCGTTATGATCTTTATGACGTATTCAATGCCATCCTTTACTCGCTTACTACAGGGTGTCAATGGCGTGAATTACCGCACGATTTCCCGGAATGGCACACTGTCTACCGCTATTACGATGTGTGGTGAGATAAACCAGACCCGACAGCTGATTCGCTATTAGAAAGGCTTTTAAAAAATTCGTTTCTAGCGATTTTAAGACCATTCATATACATTTATACCAAAGCAAAAATTAAAAGCCCTCAGAAGGCTTTTAAAGGGCTAAATAACGAAGCTAGGACGATTAATAATATTTTCTTGTCTTTTTTGCAAAATATAAGTGTATAAGGAATCATACAGATTCCTTTTGATCTCGCCAGGTTCATTGACAAAAGCTTCAAACAATTCTTGAATATCAACTTGCCAAGGATCAGCAAGCATTTCATCAATTGGTTTTAATACTTTCTTTTCGTCAATCTTAATGACTCCTAACATCAAAATAATGCTTTCAGTTTAAATTCACAGATCTTACAGCACCGTTATTCAAAATTTGTTACCAAGCTTATAAAGATTATCTGCACAAAGCGACTAAAAAATTTTGGCTTAAAACAGCGTAATCTGCAACACTTTTTAAATATTTAAAACATAACAATCTTAGTTAGGTGCAAACATAAATTGAATTAAAAATACAGTCAATTCAACAACAGCAGAAATTGATTTTATGGCTATCAGCAGACCGAGTGAAACGAGGTCAATGCGCACTTATACACCACAATTAAAATTGCTTGTGTTTGTGCTAAATTTCTTGTATCAGAAGTCGCCGTTGGCGACAACAAAATCAAACTAATTTACCCAAAATCAATTTGATCTAACATAGTTTCGGTACTGGCTTGGTCTAAGCCTAAATAAGCTAGAGTCATGGCTTCACTTGAATGATTCAATAAGTGCATGACTAAGCCAATATTGTAATTTGATTGCGTGTAAACACGATAAGCCCCAGTTTTGCGCATCGTATGAGTACCTAGATAATTAATTCCTAATAGATCGCCAACCTTACTCATAATTTTGTAGAACTGTTTTTCCGTAATATGCCGTTCTGGGTGTTGAATGGACGGAAAGAGCCATTCAGATTCTAGTTTATGATCAAGCAGCCATTGACGGTACAATAAGAGCTCTGTTTGAACAGGTTTAAGGTACAAGGTATTAGGCTTACCCGTTTTTCGGTCATGAATAAACGCATTTTGTTTAATAGAACCGTCCGGATTAAAAATATCGGCCTGTTTTAAGCCCATAACGTCACTCACTCGCAGTAGCGTCGCTTTACCAACTTGAAAAATCGTATAGTTACGTCGGCCAGCTTTAAAGTTATTGAGTAACGTATCTTGAACCTCTTTAAGAACGTTTGAATCTTTGATGGGTAAGACAACTTGTTGCATAAGCTGTTAGTTCCTTTACTTTAAAATTAATTTAGTTGCAGAAAACCTAAAAATCGAATATTATAATGTAGTACGATGGTAAACTTAAAGGAGGCGGATTAGAATGAGTAATACTATTATTAAAAACAAGACAATTTCAACTCGTGTAACACCTGACATTAGTGAACGGGCTAAAGCTAATCTAGCAAAACAAGGGCTAACCGTTTCTGAGTATATACGCTTATCGTTAGTTAAAGCGGCCAATAATGAAGTTCGATTAGTCAGCTTTTTAGATTCTCCGGAAGCCTTAGCCGCTAAAAAAGAAGCAGAAACAGGGCAGGTCAAAAACATGGGTTCATTGACTGACTTTGAAGATTGGATCGATAAGTTAGATGCAAATTAAACAGACCAAATCTTTTGAACGTGAATTAAAAAAACTAGTCAAAAAACATTTCCCAATAACTGTCTTGAAGCCTTGCTTAGAAGCAATTGTTGAACAAGACGTACTTGTTTTGAAACAGATTAAAGATCATGCATTAAAAGGAAATTGGCGTGGCTATCGTGAATTTCACCCTGCCAGATATGGAAACTATGGTAAAAATTATGACAACTGGATTGTTATTTATCAGCTAGATCATGATGAATTGATTTTGTTATTGGTTGCAACTGGCTCCCATGAAATCTTGAATCAATAGCTATAGTTTAGGGGCACTTATAAAAAAATAAATTAAAATAGCCCCCAATATCTACATTATAGATATTGGGGGCTATTCTTTCAATGTTTTTGAGGGGTTATTTGATAGTTATAGACCCTAAACAAACATCTTTTGTAAAAAGCCTTTTTTCTGTTCTTTCAACAAATCTAACTTCCGTTGATGAAGAGCGATAGTACTGTCTAACTCTTTAAAGAAGTTTCCAATTTTTTGTTGTTCTAATAAAGTTGGGACTGGAACTGGAATATCTTTTAATTGCTTAATAGGTAACTGTTTTAAAGCAGTCCCTGTATTTCTAGAAAAAATTTCTTTTTGACCTTTACTACCTAATAAATATTGTATTAAAAACATTCCTGAAATCTCTGATTTATTTGTTCTTAAAATAGCTAGTTGAGAGTTTATATTCCATCCCTCATTTTCTTTAGTTGCATAACCTAATGTACCTAAAGAACCACGTACAGCTAGAACGATATCATCTTGTTTAATATGACCAGAAGTCAATTCAGTATGCTTTTCTGGTTTTATATAATTTGCATTAGAAGAATCCAAATATCCATTTGAAAAATCACTACCTCTTAAAAATGGGATTCCATTTGCTTTATCAGACATATCTTTTGCAGATGGATATGACTCTCCATAATTCCCATCTGTAAAATGAGTTTCTGTATCTCCTAACTTACGCTCTTCCCAATCGTCAGCAAACCCCGCAAATCGCAATTCAGGAACTTTTGCCCCATTTTTAGGGAACATTTTTTGCAAGTAGCCTTTTTTCTGTTCCTTGAGCAAATCCAACTTACGCTGATGAAGAGCGATAGTGTTGTCGAGTTGTTTAAAAAATGAACCGATTTTTTGTTGTTCCTCAATAGTTGGAATTAATATTTTTATTCCATTCAAATCAGAATAAGATACAAATGGTTGCCCACTTCCAGCAGTTAATTTAGGCACATTAACACTAACAACTAAATAATATCCAAAATTACTGTTTAAAATGCTCTTATCTGCAATCCCCATTGTTCCATTGTAGGTAACAAAGTGTTTTCCTTCTGCCCACAATACATGCCCAGCATATGCTCCCATGTGTCCAATAACTATTGCATTTTCTGAATTATGTTCATCATATCCTCCTATAATACCATTGGCTCCATAAATTGGATATTGACCTCCATTATCTGGATTATTATTGAACTGCCCATATTGAAAATTATACACTTCCCCTAACTTACGCAGTTCCCAATCATCCGTAAATCCCGGAAACCTTAATTCTGGAAATTTCTTTTTAACTGAATCATCTATTTTCGCCATAGTCCCCACCATTTTCTTGGTTTTTCTTGTTCTTCTATCCTTTTTTGATCTTTGATTTGTTCCTGCAAATTTTCCAACTTCTCTTTAAGAGCGTTCACTTCATCTTTATATTGATTGTCTAAGTGTTTGAATTCTGTTTCCTGTGAGGGCATTTTGAGAACTTTTAATCTGTCGTTTTCTGCTTTGTATTCTTCTAACAACTTTTTATCTTGTAAGGCTAGTCGTTGTTGTTGATCTAAAAGATTACTTAAAGTTTCTATCTGCTTATCTTTGTTGGTCAATTGTTTATCGTGACTCTTTCTAAGATATAAGATTTCTTCTTTCAAAAAATCGACTTCAAAATCAACTTCAGTATGCGTTTTAGTTGTCGATTTAGTGTGTGATTTTGTTGTTGATTCAGACGACCTAAGTCTATCTTTTATAGATTTCTCTTGTTTTTTAGAAATCACATACTTATTACCTACTTTATCTAATTTAGTATGCAATTCCAGTATGCGTATTATTTTATCAATATATGATTTACTTACACCTAACTCATCCGCAAGCTCCTTAATCGTTTTTAAATTCTCACTCATGGCTTGCACCTTTACCTCGAACCTTTGCACGTTCTGGTTGTTCAAGGTCTTGTAATTTTACAGTTGGTAGGTATTGTTCAATGGCTTTTTTTAGATATTTCGCTACATTACGTTTAGAATAGGCTTCTTTTTTGCTGGCAACATAAGACAAGTGGTCTTTGACGCCATTTAATCCTCGTAAGTCTTTGAGTTCGTCATAAAGCGGATAAACATTTTTCTGTAAGCCTGCCATTGTAGCGGTATCGGTCATGTCATAAGGCGATAAAAGGAAGTGTTCAATCAATAACTTGGTATATTTGTTTTCTAATGCTTCTCCTGCTAATAAACGATTATCTGTTTCTTTTTGCTTTTTATCTTCTTGATAAGCCCTATTGTCCAACTTGTAACTGTTATCGTCTGCCATGCGTTTCTTCTCAATATGAAAGACAATAGAGTCAATGCTCCGCCCTTTTTTAATTTTGTCATAAGTCACATTAAAAGAGGTGTGAGCGTTAATTTCTTCTAACGGTTTTTTTAATACCCATGTTTCTAAACTTTGAAACCGTACATAATCATTTACAGTATCAGTGATTACTCGTAACTCTTTCACTGGTATTGAGGGGTTACGGTAGGCTTCCACTTGCTCCGCTCTCCGCCCCCCTTTCACGCTGTAATGCTCATATTGGTTGTATTGCATAGACAACCAACGGTACAAAATAAGACTGTACTTGCTATTCAATTTCTGTAATTCAGAAATTTTATATTGCGTAAATTCTGCTTTCAAGTTAATCAGATAAGGCATGATATGCTCGCTAAACTGAATCGTTACTTCATCATTATAATCGTTCCATTTTACGTAAGGGATAGGAACAATACTTTCGTACTCAATACCTAGTGCTTTATTGGACCTAATTTTGAAATAGGCTTGTTTCTGCATAAATTCAATGGCTTCTTTGAATTGGCTATGCTTACTACTAGACGATACTTCAAAAAAAGAAAACAGCTCTTTTTTGGAAAGATACACCGTATTATTTTCAGGTAGGTTTTCCGTATCAATGCAAGACACGGCTAATTCAAACATTTTTAAAGCGGTCTTTTGCATTTTAGCCACGCTTTGAATTAAAGCGTTATGCTCCACCACTTTACGTTTTTCAAGGTCATTCAAGGTACATACCACCTTTTTATTCTTTTCTTCGTTATTCTTTGGTATAATAGGCATAGAAATACGCTCCTTTGCGTGTTTTAGTCTGGCATAGAGAAATTCATTTAGACGTGTGATTTCTCTATGCTTTTATTATATCATAATATAGCAAGAAATTAGTTTATTTCTTGCTATATACATCGATTTTTCTTGCTATATACATCGATTTTTCTTGCTATATACATCGATTTTTCTTGCTATAAAAATCTTAATACCCTTGAAAACACTGATTTTTTTAGCACGCAAAAGAACAAAAGATTAAAATATATATGATAAATAGATATAGGCTTCGCCTTTTTTTTATTTTTTTCAAAAATGTAAAACCAAAGGTCAAAGTCATCAAAAAAAGGAGTGAGCGAAAACCACGCTCACATTTTACTTGCAGCGTTCACTTCGTTCACTTGCTAAAAGAAAAGATCAAAACCACTTTTAGGAATTTATTGGATTCCCTCTAATTGCTCATATAAGCTGTTTTAACTGTTTGACTAGCTAAATACTCATATCATGCAATCAAGCGTCTTACAGACGGTCAGGGCAAGCCCTAACAACCCTTAAATGGAAAACCGATACTTTGTTTAACTTGTTTTTTTTACAACTTACAACAAGCTATTCAATTCAAAATCATTTTTAAACCCACTTAAAAGCTCGTTTAAGCATTCTTAATGCTCCCTTTGTACAAATATAGACAGTTTCGAATTAAAGTCGCTTAAATCGAGTTTTAGAGCGTTTTAAAATAGAATGATGAAAAACTAAAAAGTTTCAAACGCTGGTCGGCTTGTTTCGTAAAAAAACAGTGCAATGTGCACTTACACATAGAATAAATTCTATGTTGTGCTAGACCCATTAAAAACCTGTATCAGAAGTTGCCTTCGGCAACAACTAAAAACCCAAATAAAATTAACCAAAATCAATTTGCTCTAACATACTTTCGGTACTTGCTTGGTCTAAGCCTAAATAAGCTAAAGTCATGGCTTCACTAGAATGATTTAATAAGTGCATGACTAGGCCAATATTGTAATTAGATTGCGTGTAAACTCGATAAGCTCAAGTCTTGCGCATTGTGTGTGTACCTAGATAATTAATTCCTAAAAGATCAACTTTGTCTATAAAGATGGTAAAAAATTTATTCCCGTTGCTAGTTCACAAAAAAATAAATTTCTCATTAAACCGGTAAAGCTAAAAAATCAAACAAATTCATAACTGAATATACGTAAAAAGAACAGCATTTATTAAGAGATTTAGGTATTTTTTACATACCTCGAATATCCCTTAAAAATGCTGTTCTTTTTCATAACTAAAATTTTTTTTACATAAATGGATCTTGACTTCCCATATAGTACCCTTCGTCAAAACCAGCATCATAATCTGAATTGCCTAACTCAGATCCACCGCTATTATGAGGATGGTTCTTATTTTGCCGATGAATAATAAACCAGATAACCAATCCAACGATTATCCCTAATACAAGCAAAACCCAATTAACAATATTTTTAATATCATAATAGCTTTTCGAGTATATGAACTCTTTATTATCAGCAACCTTTTGCAACTTTGGTTCTAATCTTTCTGCTAGTTCAAACAATGCTTCCATTCGTTGATATGTATTCCCACTAGTCAAATCAGCAAGACCAAATTTAAGTTTCCAAAACATTAAATCTGTAATATACGAGTCCGCCTGATCACTTGGATCAAAGTAAACTCGATTATTTTTCAAATCACAAATTAGATAGTTATTTTTCCAATCTGGTATACCATTTTCATCCGAATCAATATCGTAATAATGATTATGTCCATATAAAACTTCACCAGTTTTATTAACTATATCTTCTGGTATTCCTTTAGTTTTAGGATCATTATCAGTTAAATAATTAAAGCGTCTTATACTATCATTATCACTCAATACTGAAACTTGAAAGCTAATAATCACGCCAAAGGCGTGTGGTTATTGGCTTTCAAGTTTCAGACTCAATACTAAAATATATAATCTTTGCGGATTAGGCCCCGTGTCAATTTGACCATTGATATCTCCCAGTTTTTCATACTGTTGATTAGTAACTACTTCTTGATCTTCATATATATAATTCCCGACATTAGGACCACCTAGTCCTGCAGCTTGTATAACAGTTACTGAACTAGCACATCCTAGCAAAACCGCTATCCCCAAAAGAAAAGCCTTAATTTTCAACATAATTATCCCCCGAATCACTGTCTAACTGTCTAATTAAGACTTTAGCACTGTCATTCAACTAGTAAAGACAAAAAAAACGGCTGTACGATAAATAGGGTCACAACTTAACAGTTGTGGCCTCTTTTTTGATACTGTATAATTAAAGGGTTAGAACCGTGTCATTACTTAATGACATAAGTAAGGAGATAAAAAGATGAAATATGGCTATGCGCGGGTCAGTACCACTGATCAAAAATTAGCAAATCAAATTGAGTTACTAAAATTGGCAGGAGCAGAAAAAATCTTTCAGGAAAAGTTTACCGGCACAACTACTGAACGACCGGAGTTTCAAAAACTGTTGCGCGCTCTAAAAACAGGTGATACTTTGATTGTCACTAAGCTGGATCGGTTTGCGCGGAACACGCGCGAGGCATTAGCCATTATCCAAGAGTTGTTTAAAGAAAATGTCAAAGTCAACATTTTGAATATGGGCTTAATTGACAATACGCCGACTGGCCAATTAGTCTTTACAATATTTAGCGCCTTTGCGCAGTTTGAACGCGATATGATTGTCACGCGCACACAAGAAGGTAAATTGTATGCCAAGCAACATGATCCGTTGTTTCGGGAAGGGCGACCGAAAACGTATTCTGATGAACAAATCAGATTTGCTTATGAGCTGCGAAAACAAGGCATGACCTACAAGATGATTGAACGAAAGACGGGGATTAGTAAACGCACGCAGCAGCGACGGTTTAAGTTAATTGAGAAACCAAGTGATACTTCTAAAATCTAAGACAGGTGAAAGATCATGAAAAAGGATATTTTAAATTATTTCCTATTTTGACTGATTTTTAATAATCCTCAATTGTCAAATCAAGTGCAACACTAAGAATCTATTCTTAGAAGTGGTCTAGTTGCTAAGCTAGTTCAGGCATTAGATCGGCTGGGCAGCGATAGTTCAATGACCGCCGTAGCCGGTTGTTTAAGGTATCTTGAGCCAGCTGAATGTCAATGAGTGAGGCCGAAGCCAAGGATCTGCCCTTCGGGAAGAACTCGCGCAAAAGGCCGTTAGTGTTCTCATTGGTTCCAAGTTCCCATGGTGAATAAGGATGGGCAAAGTAGATGTCAGTTCCCTTGACTTGACTCAAGCTTGAGAACTCAGCACCATTATCAAAAGTAATGGTTTTAAAGTGCTCGGTTCCATAGTCATATAAGGTATTCTGGAGGGCTTTCAAGCAAGTGTCGGCATGATAATTGGGAAGTTTAACGATGATCTCTAAGCGACTAACACGTTCAGTCAAAGTCATTAATGCTGGCTCAGATTCAACCCGTTTGCCTTTGACCAAGTCACCTTCCCAGTGTCCAAGCTCTTGACGCGCTTGAACCATGGCGGGACGCTCTTCGATTGAATGGCCCAGATTTTTCTTATTGATTCGATGATGCTTTGCCCCGGGGCATTTAATCCGGCGACGTAGTTTAGCTGGTAGGTCTGAATTGCGGATAGCTA
Source organism: Loigolactobacillus backii (assembly GCF_001663675.1). Taxonomy (NCBI): domain Bacteria; kingdom Bacillati; phylum Bacillota; class Bacilli; order Lactobacillales; family Lactobacillaceae; genus Loigolactobacillus; species Loigolactobacillus backii. The sequence continues at coordinate 4,119 of NZ_CP014875.1, read as the reverse complement.
AACGCTGGTCATCAATATACCGGTACACCGTCGGTGTTGAGGGGCAGACAAGCCTTGGGTGATCAGTCTTGAATTGGTGGACAAAAGTATCCACACTATGCATCCTGGGACGCGCTTTTAAAGCTGTCACCAAAGCATTACAGAAGGTTTGACAATGATCAAAGAGTCCACGATAACAGCTATTTAGTCGGTGCTTACGATAAATTGCTTCACCAGTTTCTGCCAGATATGACTGTTCAAAGATATGAGTACTAGCGTTAATCTGTGTCGTTGTCCCACGTTTTAATTCACGTGAAATCGTGCTGGGATTACGATGAAGGGCCTGGGCAATCCGGCGGATAGACCAATCTAAGTCCCTTAGGGATTCAATTCGACCACGTTCAGCTAAATTGAGTTGGTGATACTGATTAGATATGATATTCTTAATTCGGGTCATGAAGATACCTCTTTCTTGTTTGTGGTGAATTAAGAATAGGTCTTCATGGCCTTTTTGACTAGTCTGAATAAAGAACTGGTCTAGTAGAGCAGGTGTTGCACTTCAATTTTAAATCGAGGAAGTTATAATTAAATACAAAAAAGCCGAGAAATCAATTCTGACTTCTCGGCTTTTTTGATACGAACTATTTCAAAATATTCATTAACTGGGTATATTGTGCATCCATCCAACTGACGTAAGTCTTATTAGCTGGCAATGTTTCAGTGACCGGTAATACCGGTACCTTGTTCTGCTTAGCTAAGGCGACCAGATTATTGACAGTCTTGCTGTCAACCTGCTTGTTGAAAACGAAGAAGGCGATCTTGTGGTTCTTGATGCCGTTTTGCATCGTTCGAATTGTCTGTGGTGATGGATCGACACCTTTTTCAGTGTCATTTTCGAACTGGGGGTCGCCAACCTTAAAACCGGTTGCTTCAAGGGCGTAGTCAAATACCGGCTCACTAACATAGACTTCTTTGTTCTTCTTCGTTGCAGCCAGTTGCTTCAACTGAGCGATTTTATCATTGACCGGCTTCAATGAAGCGATGTATTTCTTGGCATTCTTCTTAAAGTAGGCCTTGTTCTTTGGCTGCAGTTTACCAAGCTTTGTCGCAATGGTATTGGCTAACTTAGGCATGGTTGCCGGGTTATACCACAGATGTGGATTGTCGCCGTTCTGCTTGCCCATCAAGTCTTCACCGACTTTGATATAGTCAACCTTGCTGCTATCCTTAACCAAATTATTCATCCAGCCATCGTAGCCAATCCCGTTGGCGATGACAATCTTTGAGCCAACCGTTTCCTTAGCCACCTTTGTCGATGCCTGGTAATCGTGAGGATCCACGTTGGGGTTGGTAATGATGGAAGTCACGTCCCCCTTACTGCCGACAACTGCCTTTGCGACCTCGCCATAAAAATCAGTCGTAGCGGTAATCTTAATTTTGCCGTTGCTGGCTGAGTTGCTTGCACAGCCGGTTAAACCAATCCCTAAAGCAACCGCTGCAATGACTAGCAGTACTGCCTTGAAGCCCGAAAATTTATGTAACACGAGATATCCTCTCCCTTGCAAATAGTAACGATTACTCTTTAGATAATAATCTAAAAGATTCCACCTGTAAAGGTTTTTTTGATATTGGATGTAAGCTGATTCCTGAGACAACTTTTAAGAGAGCGTATAATGAATAAATCGTCTCTCAAAAGGAAGGAATCAGCTTACATCCAAAATTAATACGTTTTGATTTTATAAACGCCAAAACGATTAATGTCCATATAAAGTTTACTATGCGGGTGAGCATCTCTCATATTAGTCAGTTGATCTGCTATATTGCTAAAATAGATAGAAGGGTAACTCCGACTGGTGGAGATACAAGTGATCCAAATTCAGCAATAGCTTGACCATTTTTGAATTCTGCTATCTCTTTATTTACTGCTGTCTTATTGCGCATATACACCCTAATCCCCCACCAAAAACGTTTAATAGTTGGATTTGATGAAGACTTGGCCAATACTACACCGAATGCTGCACTTGTTGAAGCTCCATATGTCTTATCATTAGTCTTGATAGTATAGCCGTTGCTTTTAATGTCAGCATTGACTTGTGAAAGCTCATCTTCTATTTCTGTAACCATGCTTTGAGAAACATTATTATTTTCAGGGAGCTGTAATACGTATTGATTATTAACAACTTTTACATATGGATCAAGTTGATTAATTTGATTCTCAGTCAATTGATTATTTTCTGAATCTGATAATTTTGCTGTTTCAGTTGTTTAACCAGCATCCTTTATGACATTAGTTTGTTTTAACTGGGTAGTATCTGCAGAAGCCCTGCTTGTTGGTATATATGTGGCAGTTAAAATTGCACTTGCCAATAGAACTAACCCTAATTTTCTGTTTTTCATTGTTCATCGACCTCCTAAAGTAGCAAAATCTTAGTCTACGAATTATATAAAAATATTTACAAGCAAACCATAAGTCTTATTTTTAGTATTTTCAATTATAATACTCATACGCGTGGTGCTAGTTAAATTTAGACAGTAAAAAAGCCTGGCGGTGTACACTTAAATCAATATACAGTAAAGAAGTGTTAAGCATATCAGACTAGTTTAAGCCTTATCAGCCGAGAATGAGTGATGTTGATATTGCCGAAGTACGTGATTAAGCCGGCCAAAGCCATTGCATTAATTATTTAATAAATTGTTTATTTGTTTGTCTACTAATGATATAATTAAGCTAGATGAAGGAGGTATCAAGATGAAGATTATTACTTTTACTGCTATCAAGGGTGGTGTTGGTAAAACAACCTTGACTTTAAATTATGGTGATTGGTTAGCCAAACATGGTAAGAAGGTTCTATTAATCGATTTAGACCATCAGTGCAATTTAACAACCGTTTTTGAAAAGACACGACGAAATAATACCATCGCTGAAGCGTTTAAAGAAAATGACAATGCTCAAAAAGTAAAAATTGACAGTGTCGGACCGAATCTAGATTTAATAGCCGGTTTTATAGACCTAGATGTTTTAGGAAGTTATCTAGAAAATAACAGTAACAAAGAAATGATGTTGTTCATGTGGTTTAAAAACAACTTCGATTCATTAAGCTTAACCGACTATGACTATATCTTAATTGATACGCACCCAGATTTTAGCACCATCACTAAAAACGCTATTGCTATCAGTAATTACCTGCTTAGTCCCATTACACCCAGTGAACATGGCTACAATGCCAAGTTTGACCTAGAAACACGACTCGAAAAATTCAGAAAATCACTTTTTGATTATCGAACTGGCGAAACTTACGTTGACGCAAAGCTTTTCTTTATCGGTAATATGATTAGACATAATACAAGCATGTCTCGCGATTTGCTAAAACACATAGAAGGCGATGAAACAGTCGCAACTATAATTCCTGAAAGAGAGCTCTTTAATAAAGCTACTGCAAGGCACGCTTCAATATTTGAATTAGCCAATCGTGATGAATCCATTTTAAAGCAAAATCAAAAGTTCATAAAACACGCCGATCATCTTTTTCAAGAATTAGCAAATGAAACCAAGTAAGGAGAGTTAGATTATGAGTTTAGATTCATTCAATCATAAAAAAGACGAAGAAATGAGAGAAAGTTACGAAACTACATTGAAAGACAACAAGAAAGATGCAGTCGCATTTTTGAAAAATATCAGCCGAAAGGAAGTAGAGCGTAAGCGATCAGTTACCTTCTCAATTACTGAAAGCCAACTAAAAAAAATGGATACGGCTGCCCGAAAAAACGGATTTAAAAATCGTTCAGAATTCTTAGCTTCAATCATAGATGCAATTTAGTAATTAAATAAATAATTAATCAAACAAGTAAACACACAATTTATTTGTTTGATTAATTTGTGCTTAGGTAAAAGCTAGTAAAGTGCACTGAACCAAATACGGTTGCCTGTAAGTAAGCGCTATGCTAGACTAAGATTAATTTAACAACCAAATAAAGAGATCAAGCTAAACAGAAAAATCCCCGATTCACGAGGAATCGGGGATTTTAGGTTTAGCAAGTAGCTAATAGAGAGCTACTTAGATTCAGACAATTTAGACCGCCAAGTTAAAATCGTCTGAACATTGTTCTTAATTTGTAGGTTAATTATACCGCAAACCAGTC
>NZ_CP014874.1:0-28996 GCF_001663675.1 Loigolactobacillus backii | reverse complement strand
TTGTGCCTTTAATGGTAATTGTCCAAAACAACCATAAAGGAACTGCGACTCATGACTAGTTTATCATCTCAAGAACGTACTGTCATTCAAACTTTGCTGGAATTGAATTATTCGATTCGTGCCATCGCGCGTTTTATTAACCGATCACCTGCGACGGTCTCTGTTGAAATTCATCAAGTCACGCCCTATAAAGCTGATATTGCTCATGCATTGGCATTGAAAAAACGTCATCTACGTGGCCGTCATCACACACTAACACCAGCTATCGCTGTCTTTTTGAATGAGCACATTGGCATTTTAAAGTGGTCACCAGAAACTGCTGCTCATGTTTTAGGGTTACCTTTCAAAACGATTTATAATTGGCTCAATGCTGGCCGACTCAAACTGTCATTAGCTGATTTACCTGACAAAGGTATTCGTCAAAAACGTCAGTCTGATGGCAGACGTCAAGTATTTGTTCACGGCCGTTCAATTGAATCAAGACCCAAAAGTGTTCAAGCACGGCAGGATTTTGGTCACTTTGAAGTTGATACGATGCAATCGGGTAAGAAACGTGGTGAAGTGCTTGTCACAATCACAGAAAGATTAAGTCGGCAACATATTGTGAGGCAAGTTAGTGGTCGCAATAGTCAGGCAGTGACACCAGTATTAATTCATTTTTTTCAAGGGATCGAGAATGCTAAGTCAATCACTGTTGATCGAGGACGAGAGTTTGTAAAATATGATGAAATCGAGCAAAAACTAGGCATTCCCGTTTACTTTGCACACCCATACTCACCAGAAGAACGTGGGAGTAATGAGATATTAAACCGATACGTTCGGCGATTCATACCAAAGGAGCGAAAAATTGAGACGGTTAGCGCCAAAGAATTAGATCAAATTAATCATTGGATTAATGCAAGACCAATGAAAACACTCAATTGGCAATCACCACGAAAGGTTTTTCAGCAGTTCGCAGTGTTCGGTTAATTCTTGCAATCTACCATATATAAAAAAGTATGACTTCGAAGATAGCAATGATTTAGCTACACATATTCGAGCTATTAATGATGACCTGCTTTATACAAACTATGCCGACGAAACAAACTTTAGAGCAAGCATTCAAAGATTAGGAGAATTATTAGGATTTGATTCTAGTCAGCCTGAGGCAGAAACGGCTATCAAAGAAGGCGGTCCTGATAATCTTTGGCTGGATCAAAGCACACAGATTGTCATAGAAGATAAAAATCGACGAGCTAGTGATGAAATCTTTAAAGGTGATGTAGAACAAATAACTACATCTTCGAATTGGTTTGCGGAAAAATATCAGAGTCAAACTTTCTATTCCATTATTTTCCACCCCTCTATCATCTTTGCTTCAGATGCACATACCAACTTTAAAGTTCATGTAGTTTCTGAAAGTAAGCTCCAATTGTTAAAAGACGCAATATATAAACTTGCTGATGGAATATGCCAGGAATCATTGAACTACTGGAGTGCTGAAAATCTCCAAAATTTATTTTGTGACACAAAACTATTAAAGCATTCGTTCATTTCCACCTACACAGTACCTGCCAAAAAAATAATGATATAAGAAAGCTTTTATGTGTGATTAGCCAATAGGGTATACCTCAAGAACATTCTCTGCCTCTATACAATTCAGAATTTTTATATACATTTACACAAAATATTTCACACTCTCTTTTTTTTTGAGGGAATTGTTGCTAAATGGATCATCAAAAAATAGTCAATCAATTGATTGGCTATTTTTGATGATATGAATAATTGGGTTTCATGTTTTGTTTAATTATTTATTTTGCGGTGTGGGCGAACCGTGAACAAATAGTGTTTTAAGTATCCTGAACTATACATCAAGATAGCAGCGACAAATCCAATTATTAACAAGACTAATAATGATGACATGGTGGTACTCGATCCATTATGGAAATACAAAGTATTTGTTAGTGTTTGCATGCTAAATCGCATTGGAACCCAACTGTAAATTCCCTTTCGGTACAAAGGATCAAGGGCTTCCGGTGCATAAGACATCACGGAACTTGCTAGGAACCAGACTACGAGTAGTAATGGGTAGAAAGCAAATCCCAACCAATCCAGGACACACGTTATAATAAGATAAAAGACAAAGATACTAATAGACATTAATCCGATAAAGTTAATTGGGTTTGGAATTGTTAGGTTAAAGCATACATTAACAAATAAGAACCCAACTGTTGCTGAAAGAATACTTGCTACCAAACCGGTAATTAGTTGACTAGTTATTGTTGTAGCATTTAAAAATTTTGAAGCACTTCTTTTTGTATGTTCGCGCCATAAAATAAGAGAGGGAATTAAAGCGCTAAACCACGCCAATGCCACTAGAAGCATGGGTGCTGTGCCATTAACCGTGTTCTTTTCAATTTTATTAGACTCATGAGTAGATACACTAATAGGGGTCGAAACCAAATCCCAAGATTTTGCGGATAAATTAATCTTATTTTTGCTAAGAACACTTTGTTGCTGTGCGCTAATTCGTGATGAAAGCGCATTTGCAATCTGAGGAAGTGCTTGGGATAGCAATTGCGATATTTGAGCATTCATTCCTTGATTAATACTGATCTTAATCTGTGCAGGGTGAACGGGTTTCTGTGTAACAAATTTAGCTTGAAGCAATTGTGATTTTGCAGAATCTGGTAATTCCTCCTTTTTTTGAAGAGTAGTGAGCTTTTGGCTAATAATTTGGGCCTTTAGCGATTCATTTTGCTGCTGTAACTCTTTTGAAAATCCTGATCTAATAATGAAAGCCCCATAATACTTTTGATCATTAAAACCATCTTTTTGTGGAGATACCCATTTGATTTTTGAATCTTTTCCATTGAATTTCTTTCGCAACTTACTTTCAATTTTATTGCTGAGAGTTCCTTTGTCTTCGTTGACAAGTGCTACAGGAATTTGTTTTACTTTGACAGAGTTACGTATGCCAATTAAGGCAAATGAAACTATTCCAATAATTGCTCCAACAAGCAATAATGCTAACCAATATCTTTTACTACGAATTACATCGAACATCTGATATTCCTCCCTTTTAAGCTAAGTACTAATAATAGTGGACATTATTTTGGAAAGACATAGACAACTTTTTTTGAAACGTCACTTAGGCATACAAAATGTTATTTGTGTATACTTAAGTTACATATGGATCTATACTGATGTTTGGAGAAAAGGAGGAACTTATGACTGATTTAAGAAATAAGAGAACAGAAATGTTAATTGAAAATTCTTTTATACAATTAGTAAGACAACAGGGATTTAATAATGTATCGGTAATTGATATCTCTAATAAAGCCTTGATCAATCGTCAGACATTTTATAGGCACTATCAGGATAAGTATCACTTGGCCGCGAAAATGATTCAGGATTTTGTGTCGACTTATGATTCAGTATTGAAGAAAAGAAGTAATTTAAATAAACAAAATCAAAACTTTTTGAGCATTACATCCATATTGGCACCTGATATAAAAAATCTTTTAATCAAACAACGTGAAAAGATTTTAGCATTGCGCTCTATTCAATTGGATAGCAAAGATTTTAGTAGTGAGATAAAAAGGGTTTTAAGAAACAATCTTGTAAGTATGCTGGAGGAAAAACCTGATAAGTTTGAAATGTCATTATTAACTTCACTTATTCTGGGTAGTTTTAATTACCTAATTGATGAACAAGAATTGCCTGATACAAGTCAAATACAACATGCAATTACAGGAATCCTTTGTTTGATAAGCTAAACCTGAATTATTCATATAAATCCCAAAATTTACGACAGTTACTGTAGTATCAACGTTGTCTAATGTTTTCACTTTTCACCTGTTGGGTGATAAAAAAAGAACCCCAATCTGTTAGATTGAAGTTACCACAACCATCAATCGAAGAGAGAGATTCCAATGTTTAGCGTTCCGAAAATTCATCTAGAAAGCAACCAGCAAGTGATTTTAACACATGATGGTGGGCATTTATTGACATAAGAGCATTTAGGGAAAGTAGAATCTTTCTATTTTCAATAAGTTAACGTGACGGCCACTAGGGTATACCCTAGTGGCCTTTTTTATTTTTGTGCTATACTAGGAAATACAGATGTTCATTAGAACTGTCCAAAAAGGAGCGGTAAAATGGCAACTATTGGTTATGCGCGCGTTAGTTCCAAAGAACAGCATTTAGATCGTCAATTAAATGCTTTAAAGAATGTTGATAAGCTTTTCACTGATAAATTAAGTGGTGCAACTACCAATCGACCCGAGTTGCAAAAGATGTTGGCCTATATCCGTGAAGGGGATATTGTTTTGGTCACTGAATTAGATCGATTAGGCAGAAATAATCAAGACCTAACCAAAATCATGAATAGCATTCAGGATAAGGGAGCTACATTAGATGTGTTAAATTTACCATCGATGACCGGCATCTCTGATCCGAACTTGCGCCAACTGATGACTAACCTCATTATTGAATTGTATAAGTACCAAGCCGAAAGCGAACGTAAACGAATTATTGAACGTCAACAACAAGGCATTGCCCTCGCTAAACAGCAGGGCAAATACCATGGCCGTAAAGCACAATATAACCAAGATGATCCCCGCTTACAACATGCCTTTAAACTATATCAAGCCGGTATGAGTGATGTGGACGTGGCCCGCAATACCGGTATAAAGCGGACAACTTTTATTCGTTATCGAAAGAAATTTAAGATTGTGAGAGGTGGAGTACATGAAGCCACATAAAATTATCCTCACTTGTTTTGCGCTTCTTGTTTTGGGAGTGTGTAGCCTAGTAATAAACACCTCGGCTAACGCAGCAATCTGCCATAACGGCGGCCGGGCGGACTACCGAGGATTGATTAAATACACTAAGGCGGCCAAACGGGCTAAGTCCCACGTTGAGTGTGATACGATTTTGATAGATCAAGACAGTGCCAGCGATACTTTCCCGGTTAACGACATCGAAACGAGCGACGGTACGATTGAACACGAGGCTCACGTTTCGAAAATCTCTGAAGCCCAACTGTACTACTTGAAAAGTCGGGGATTAGACGAAGCGACCGCCTCCCAATTGATTATTATGGGATTTTTGGAGCCCTTCACTAAGCAATTGCCCATGGAATACGCCGTGGAATTAGACCGGTTGATTAAGTTTCAGATGGAGGGCAGCATCGGCTAAAGCTGTGAAATTTGCGAACGTTATGCAAAATTTTGCCCAATAAAAAGAACGGCGAATTAACGCCGTTCTTAAACGATTGATAATAAAATTAAATTAGAAAACATTTTTAAATAATAAAGCCAAAACGTGCTCCCAAAGTCAGTTTGCGTCGCTTAATAGGTAATTGGTAACCATGTTCATGCATAACCAACGATTCCTTGTTAATGCTCACGAACTAGCCGACTTTGGGGGTGCGTTTTTATTTTAAAGGTGGAAGGCGGCTTGTACACCCACGATCAGCATTTTGACGCCGATGGTTGCTAAAATCAGCCCCATTAACTTGGTGATCACGTTCATGATGTTGTTGCCCAGCTTGTCCATGATTTGTTCACCGTAGATAAAAATGAAGTAAGCAATGACTGCTAAAACAACGAACGCGGCCACGACGATGAAGGGGTTAGTTCCACTAGCCAAGTTCATGGTGGTGGCAATGGTTCCGGGGCCGGCCAAAATTGGCATGGCTAGCGGAGAAATCGCGACGTTGGTGTTACTACTGTTGACGGAATCCTTAACGGATTTTTCGGGATCGTGCTGGATCGGCGAAACGTTACCTTGGATCATGTGGTAACCAATCAACCCCAAAATGATTCCGCCCATGATGCGGAGTGCAGCAAGGTTGATACCAAAAATGGTGAAGATGTAATTTCCGAGAAAGGCAAACAGTACCACGATGACGGTCGCCACGATAAAAGCCAGTCGGGCAATCGCGTTGATTTCCTTGCGACTGTTATCAGCAGTCAAACTGACGAACATTGGCAAGTTAGCAAAGGGGTTCATAATTGCAAAAAATGCGGTGAATGAAAGTAAAAATGCTTGAACTAAATGCATGGTCGTCCTCCTTGTTAAACGTTTTCAATGCAATGATTGTTTTTTAATTATATGGGTTGGGTGGGGAAATGCCAAGTTTGGTGATTTATGTACCGTTATTGAAAAATTAGACAATAAGTCATATTAATATTGTTCTTCTAAAGAGATGGTAGATTGCAAATTTAATCCGAATTTTTGGACAAATTTGTCAGCATAACCTGATACGGTGTTTGCCAGTCGAGTATTTTAAGCGGTCGCTGGTTAATTTGGAGTAACGTCGTCGTTAAATCTTGAGCACTAATGTGCTCAAAACGAGTCCCTTTAGGATAAAAATAACGTAAATTCCGATTAAAGCGTTCATTACTACCACGTTCAGCTGGCGTATAAGCATGGCAGTAATAGGTCTTAATACCATATTGTGATTCAAGTGATACTAGCCCACTAAACTCAGTGCCACGGTCCACAGTAAAGCTGTGCACCGGACCATTAAAAGTGGTTAGGAACTTAGTTAGTGCTTCATTAACAGTCGCTGTCGTCCGATCTTTTAACCGGTATGCCCAAAGGAACCGTGATTTGCGATCGATTAAAGTTAATAAAACTGCCTTACTATGCCCACGAGGACCAACGACTGTATCTAGTTCAAAATTGCCGATGCGATTACGTTGATTAATCATCATGGGACGCTGTTCAATTGATCGCCCCAAAGATTGATTATATTTGGATCGTTGGTCAACGTTACGCCGTTGGCGTACGCCATGTTCAGGTAGATCATTCAAGGGGAAACCAATTCTCCCCTGATTTAGCCAATTATAAATAGATTTAGTAGCTAGTTTAAATTCGTGAGCAATCATTCCTGGTGACCAGCTTAGACGTAAATGGTTGAGAATTTTTTGCTTTAACTCATCGCTCAGCTTAGTTTTCCGACCACATCGTGATCGCTTGTATTCGGCATCTGTTTGTGCTAATTCAGCCTGATAAGGTTGACATCGAGATAATTCATAAGAAATTGTTGACGGTGATCGGTTCAGCCGAACGCCCATTTGGATATTGGACAGCCCTAGTTCACAAAAGGTTTCGATCTTAATTCGTTCGGAATAGGTTATACTAGACAAAAGATCAGCTCCTAAAAGATGGGTTTGTGGTAAACACCATTTTAAAGGAAGCTGATCTTTTTTGTCCGAACAGCGTTCGGATTAATTTTACAATCTACCATCTAATAAAATTTCGATTTTATAACGTGATAATCTCGTGACTTTATTTTCAGACGTAATATAAACGCATTCTCGTGCATTGTTTGCTTATACGTGTATATAGTTGTCAAATGCGTGCTATGATTGTATCAATAACTTAGCATATACTTTAAAGGGTGGTAGATTTGACAACAATTGCAGAGATTTCAAAGGATTTACACATATCAAGAGCAAGAATTTATCAAATAATAGATTCACTAGACGACAAAGACAAGCCTTTAAAAGATAGTGATAATAAATATATTTTAAGCCAAGATGTTGTTAATGCTATACATCAATATTATGCCAACAATACAAATAAGGATAGACAAGACAAAAGCACGTCAAGCAACGATCAATTAGTTAATATACTTAGACGCCAACTTGACGAAAAGGATCAACAGATAAACAAATTTCAAAAATTATTAGACCAACAACAGCAATTAAATTTATCCAGTCAGAAATTACTTGAAAATCAAAAGTCAGAACAAAATATTAAAAGCAACACCGTACAAAGCCGTGAGAACGATTCTAAAGGCGATAGCAATGATTCAGATACAAATATAAGCAAGCAAAACGAAAAGCCCTCTAATGAGACGAGAGAGAACTTTTGGAAACGGTTGTTTAGATAGGTTGTGAATATTTTTTGAGTAGTATGGGTGGCTTTTTTGCGTAAGTTAAGTGACAGCATTGATTGTTATATGATTGTGTATGTCCTAAATGGACACAAGCAACGCTCCTAAGCAAAGTCTGTATGTACTGATTTCAGAAAAGCCCTCTATTCCGCATAATAGAGGGCTTTTTTTGTACATTCTGCTTCATCTAAACGGACAAGTATACGTCTAAAAGCTGAACGTGTTGTCTGAGTGCGCGTGATTATTTACTTTTTACGCGTACATCACGTTTTTCTAAAGAATCAATTTGAAATTCTAATTCTTTACGTTCGTCTGAAGTCAAAGATTCAATATAAACAGATAAAGCTACTTCAATAGCTGCCTTTTGATTGTCACTATACCCTAATACAGCCATTGCTTGCAATTTGTTTCTAATGTGGTTGTTGATTTTTAGGTTTGTGTCAAAAGTAACCGAAGCAACTTGATTTTGTGGGGTTTTAATTCCTTTATTTGAATTTGAAAAATCCGAAATTTCAGCCTGCTTATCTGGCTTAATTGGGTTGCGGTTAGACCGAATCAATTTATTAGCCATTTTCAATTGCCTCCATTCTTTTTAGCATCTCGTCAGTTACGTCTTTGTATACTTTGAATACACGCCTATCAAACTGAGTATTGAAAGTAATACCAGTTATTCCATAACGCTTGATCCTCTGCATCGAGTGAATTTTATGTTTAAAAATGTTTTCAGTTCCAAACTGATTAATAGCATTTTGAATAGTTGCTTCATCTACAGGAGCTCCGGCTTGCAATAGAACAGCCAATATACCAACGATTTCCAAACGGGGAGCCTTGTAGGTATCAATAACTTGTTCCTGGATATACTCTATAAATGCTTGAGCTCCCTCAAAACTATGTTCATGAGTTTGCATAACAATTACACAATAATCGCTGGCATACAATGCTGAATCGGTGATTAACGAGATAGTAGGCGGCGTATCTATGATGACATAATCATATTTATCTTTAATAGGCTTGATAAGATTACTGAATTCTTTGACGCGTTCATTATAGTCTTTGATTTTTTCCATATAGCGTGGGAAAAGAGCAAAGTCAGGTGCAGAAGCTAGGATATCGAAGTTTTCTTTTATATGTATTAAAGATTGAGTTAAATCGCCATCTTCAATACTAGCCATGAGAGATTTTTTAAAATGGCCAACTTTTCCATCAATATTAACTTTAGTATTCAAGAGTAGATTTGTGGCGTTTCCTTGGGGGTCCAAATCAACTAGTAGTGTTTTGTAACCACGATTGCTAAGGTCTAGAGCTACTAATGTTGAATTACTAGTTTTTCCAACTCCACCTTTAAAATTTCCAAATGTTATGGTTTGTGTCATGATAACGCCTCCTAACGATTGTTGTTATATTAGCACTATATCGTTTTTGAATCAACACGATATAGTGCTATAGTGCGTTAGTTCTATAGTTCTATAATGCTGTTGTTCTGTAGTGCTTATGTTCTACAGTGCTATAGTGCTGTAGTTCTTTAGTTCCGTAGTGCTAGCACTACCGTATAGCTTTAAGCCCTATGTGCAAGCATTTACTAAAAGAAAAAACAGTGCCGTAGTTCTTTAGTTCCGTAGTTCTATAGTTCTATAGTGCTGTAGTGCTTATATTCTGTAGTGCTGTAGTTCTTTTATTCTATAGCTCTGTAGTGCTGTAGTGCTAGTTTTTAAAAACATTGACTTTTGTTGTGGTTGAGCTATAATTCTAAATGAAATCGATAAATAGAACATAAAAAAACACCCACCAACAGCCATTGGTGAGCGCCACAAAAAAGTCATCATTGTTTAATGACTATTATATCATGGCCGGTGCGATTTTTAAAGCCCTAGGGGACAAGCTGGGGTCTAAATCCAAGGGGACACGTTTGCCAGTGCGACTTCAATAAGTCTGGCTATACCACAACAAGGTTATCTGTACGGCTGGGTGGTGAATGGTGAGCGCGACCATTAACGGCGCGGGTGGTAAAACGAAGCTTCGGCTTGGTGCCATTGATTAGTTGGTGATCGAACAAAAATAAATACGTATCATCAACGCCTTCTAGGGCGTTTTTTAGTAGGCTAAACCGAAAACGTAGGTTTATAATGAGTGGTGGTAGCAATACCGCAATTGTACAGACAAGCGACGGGCGTTAACGACCGACGAACTAAGGGGAAACTTTTAGTAGTAGAATTGTACTCTGGTTCAGTTATTCCAAATAGCTGTTTCCAGGGAACAATTCTGCGCTCAAAACGTCACTCCCTCTAAACTGAATGGAAAACCATAACCCGTCAAGTCAAATTCCAAAGAAAAAAAGAAAGTTGGTGGAATTGTTGGAATGTAAGGATTACATTGTTCCATTGAATCAAGATGTGATCGTTAAGAAGACAATCTATCGGAGTTCTGCAAGAATTACTGATCGACAAAGGAACCAAGTGAAGAGAGTTTTGCGTAGTCAAGGGTATCAGGGAAGAATTAGTAGTATTCGATATACTCGGGTAAATTACAAGTATTCCTTTAAAGTATCCGTGAAGTATCAGGGGAGTGTCGGTAAGTTTTTGGTTAATACAAAGAATGAGACAGTTGAATTTAAGGGAATGGTCTAGGAGTAATACCAGTAATTTTCACAAACTTCCTTTCCCCAATTAAAGTCAATCTGCGACCTATACCACTTCTTTTTTGGACAAGTTCACAATCAAAAAAGAACGGAATGTGGAAGTTCCGCGGTGAATGTGGGTTACTTGGTATACTAAAAAAGGCTCCCGGTTTAACACTGGAGGCCTTTTTTCTAGGTTACATATTTTGAGGATGAATGTTTTTATCTTCGTAGCTTTTACTTGGGTGCTGTAACATGATGAATACTGCTTAGTTTTTGGTGCCGTACCCCGCAATAGATGCGTCGCTTCGTTGGTATTATCTTAAATGCTAAGTACCGAGTTGAGAAGGATCATAAAGATATTGGCGTCATAATCCCACTGGACGACGAAGAACTTAAATTTTTAATGACTAAAGCCTTGAGACGTTACTTTAACGCCCTAAGAAGCAATGAGAAGCACATCAAGAACGTGGAAAACTACTTGTACGGCACCATGCAAAACCTATTTGGCGTTTGGTGGAATAAACAAGCGGCTAGAGAATATGCGGCCAAACGCCCCGAAGAAGAAAAGTCGGCCGACAACGATAACAGTGGGTTGTACTACTAGTCCTAAAAGGCTACAAAATCCTTTCTAAGCGGTTTTAAGGCTTACTAGTCTTTCTTTATGCTTAAACTAGATTTAAATGGCTTAAACAGAAGAATAGGGGCTTTTAAATGAGTGCCAGAGCTAACCAGCTCAAAAGTTCAGCCTTTAGATCAACGCCAAGCTCAAGTGATTTGAGGCCAGGGCTTTATCTATTGATAAGGTACTCAAAAGGTAGTATAATGGTAGTAGTGAAAGAAAGGAGATGAGACAATCATGGCAGTTAAGGAAAAGAAACGGGTCCAAGTCAAGATTGATAAAGATTTGGCCGATGATACCGAAGCAGTTTTAAGCGAATTAGGCTTAAATCCAACCACGGCCATTAACATGTTTTACAAGCGGATTGTTGCTAATGGTGCTTTACCTTTTAATGCGTCTTTAAGCGAAGAAGAAAGAGCTAATTTACGCTTTTTAAAGGCGACCGAAGGGACACCAGTCACCGAGTTCAAAGACGCTAAAGAGGTCGCTGATTGGCTCAACGATCCAGATGAGGACTAATGACTTAGTCAGCCTATACGTTAGTTTCTACAAAACTAACGGTGGCAAGTCTCGGCCAGTTTTAATTCGTCGGGTATCAGAACAGACGGTCGAGGCTTTTAAAATTACTAGTCAGCATGAAAAGAAGTCGGCTTATATCAAGCAACAATATTATCCGATTCAAGATTGGCAATCCGCTGGGTTGAAGAAACCTTCCTGGGTCGATCTTGGTAATATTTATCGCTTTCCCAAAGCCGGTTTAAACTTTAAATAAATCGGTCATTTAAGTAAGCTAGATCAAAATAAAATTTCAGATTTTACGCTTGACCTAAAATCAAAAAGACGCGCATTTTAGAATCAAGTTAGCCACTGTCTCAAAATTTTTTGGACAATAAAAAACATCAAGAACAGATATCCTGTATCATTGAGGTTCCTACACAAACAATGGAAGAGGATATTGTCTTGATGCAGAAACAGGATAGCACACACCGCCAAAAAGGTCAGCACTTAACATCACTCGAGCGCGGAAAAGTGGCCGGATTCCGCCAAGCTGGGAAGTCCAATCGTTGGATTGCTGCTGAAATTGGCCGCCTAGAGATTCGAAATATCGACCTGTTGGAGAAGACTAAGCGGAAGACCTCTCACCAGCACCACACCAAGGCTAAGCGCCTGGCTGGCCGCAGTATCGAGGAACGGCCTAAGGTCGTTGAACGACGCAGGCAGTTCGGTCACTGGGAGATGGATACCATTGTCGGTAAACGCAATGGCAAGGAGAGCGTCATCTTGACTCTGATTGAGCGCAAGACCCGTTGCCAACTTCTCCGCTTGATCGAAGGACGAGATGCAGACTCTGTGAGCTATGCATTGCGTGGAATCAAGCGCGAATGGGGAGCTTGCATCAAGACCATCACAGCAGACAACGGACCCGAGTTCACCGCCTTAAATACTGCTTTTGCTGGGACGGAAACTGAGATCTTCTACGCCCATCCTTACACGTCCTGCGACCGTGGCACCAACGAGGCACATAACCGGATGATCCGCCAGGACTTCCCTAAGGGCATGTCCCTAGATGACATTAGCCCTAGTCAAGTGCAGGCCACGCAAGACCGCTTGAATCAGTTGCCTCGCAAACAACAGGGCTACTGCACACCCCAGCAAAACTTTGAGGCCGAAGCTCGGCGCGTTCGCCGCATGGCCCAGTAGTCTCTCTAGCGCCACAACTTCTATTTGATAACGGCCTGTTCTGGGATTGTCCTCAACGACTGGCTAACTTGTTCTTGCAATTTACGCTCAGAAATGGGTAGGTTCGCTTGGACTTTTTTGAGCGTGTCCTCTATAATGGGTTTGTAGCGATAACTCAGGTCAACCTAGGAAAGGCAGGTGGGTTTTATGTCAGACGCAGATTATCATATATGTTCAACGAGTGATGACGGTCCCGCGTGTTCGCAATTCATAACTGGATATTTAACCCATGCTGTGAACTTTGCCGCACGTGAAATTTAGCATTTACTGAGGTGTTTTAGTCTAATGCAAGAATTGAACGGCACGGTTTACTGTCTCGTTGATCATAAAGAATATGATCTCGTAGACGGTGTTTTCCTAGGAGATTTGGATGGTCCGTTGAGGGCGTTGATTCGTCTCGACTTTCCAAAGGCGACAAACCAAGATTTTATCTGTAGTGAGCATTTGGTCCACTACCGTTTATTAAAGATGGATCAGATGATTGCGAAGGACTACCGCCAGAATCATAAGCTGAACCAAAAGCTTACACGGGTACTTCAAAAAGATACCTATCAGGTGGTTGATGTCCGTCAGCAATTGGAACACTCACTAACAGTTGGTCAGCGGGTTGCGGATGCTGTTGCCCACTTCGGGGGTAGCTGGCCTTTTATTATTTCCTTTGTTCTCATTATGTTATTGTGGATTACTGTTAATTCATTACACCTATTTGGTGTGCATTTCGATCCGTATCCGTTTATTCTTTTGAACTTATTCTTGAGTATGGTTGCCGCAATCCAGGCACCACTCATTATGATGAGTCAGAACCGGTCAGCAGAGTATGACCGGATGGAATCGGCTAACGATTATCACGTTAACCAAAAATCGGAAGAAGAAATTCGGGTACTGCACTCCAAGGTTGACCATATGATTCAACAGGATCAGCCGAACATGTTGCAGATTCAAAAGATTCAAACAGAGATGTTGGGTTCGATTGAATCGCAGGTTAATGAACTACGGCGGTTGCAAACGTACTTCGATGATCACATCAATGATCAAGAAAGTAAGCAACCGAAACAACAGAAATCGTCTCAACCGGCACGTCGGCAAACGGATTCGCCACAATCGGTTTCACATAATGAGCAGAGTCACAAACAATCAGATCACGGTTCACTTCATGTGGATAAATAAGTGATGATTGGGAAGACAAAACCACAATTGATTAATGCTTAAATCGGACCAAAAATTTATCAGGAGGCCACCCTCGTTGCGGGTGGCTTTTTGCTTTACATCGGCTTTTTTTAGCGACATTATGAGGGTCGGGACAAATTTTTTACGGGGTGGTCACAATGGGGTATGTATATCTGGCTTTAGCCATTGTTGGTGAATTGATTGGCACAAATTTATTGAAGGCATCATCTGGATTTACACTATTATGGCCCAGTTTAGGGGCCTTAATTGCTTATGGTACCTGCTTTTACTTTCTGGCGGTGTGCATGAAAACAGTCAATCTCAATATTGCTTACGCATTGTGGGCTGGCATTGGCGTTGTGCTGTCAACGTTAGTGGCCGTTTTGTTTTGGAAGGAACCAGTCAATTTGGCCAATGTGATTGGGATTGGATTCATTCTGGTTGGCGTTGTGATTTTGAACTTGTTTGGTGCCAATGGCTAGTTCATTTGACACAATAGTGGACAAGACTGTGGGCTATGAGTTAAAGTCGACTTTAACTAATGTGAATATCAACTTCTGGAGGGAATGTTAATGGCGACAAAGACAGCTGTAACAGAAAAGCGCTATCGAATCGGTGAATTTGCAACTAAAACCGGGTTGTCAGGCCCAACGCTTCGTTATTATGAAAAGGAAGGTTTGGTCAAACCACATCGGTCTGACAACGGGTTACGTTATTATACGGATGCAGATGCTAGCTGGATCAAATTCTTGTTACACTTAAAGGGTACAGGAATGACTATCGAACAGTTGAAACAGTATGTGGCTTGGCGCGCTGAGGGGGATGCAACGATCACCAAACGGTTGCAGTTATTGAAGAATGTACGGCGTGGTTTCCTTCAGGAGTTTGAGGAATTGCAGCATAGTATGACGATTTTAAACGACAAGATTGATTGGTATCAGGGAAAAGTAGACGGGCATATTAGTGATAACGAAGGTTTTGCTAATTACCTTGCCAGTTTGAATCATGAAGAATAAATGATAGCGGTGAATGCCGCTTGCGGTTGTCTCCATTGACACGCTTGCCGTGGGACCGGTTTAAGCTTCCTAAGTTCGGAGACTTTCACCTCGTCGCAAAGCCTCGTGGAAAACTGAGTCTTTTCGACCGTCCGTATTGTAAATCTGGCAAAATGCATTCCGGATTAACAATACCTTCACGGTTCGGTATCAATGGGGACGCCCTCCAGCTAATACAGTCGGGACTTCATAATCAACGGAATAACGATTAATTCGGGCGATACCGCAACGAGTGTTTCAGGCAGTGTAGGCATTTTGAATTTCTATAATTTTGATTTAGAGCGACTTAGCAGGTTATGTACCTGTTAAGTCGCTCTTTTTAGTTTTTATGAAATTTAGGGCTTTACTTAAAGTGTACTTTAAGTGTTTCAATGAATTTAATCGCGTTAATCACTTTGTTTTTAATCGAGGAGGAATTTAACATGGCTAAAAAACAAACAGCAGGTCGCAAACAGTTGGGTGATTTTGCCCCACAATTTGCTGCTTTAAATGATGATGTTTTATTTGGTGAGGTTTGGTCCAAAGAAGACGCTTTGTCTGCTCATGACCGTTCCTTAATTACGATTGCTAGCATTATTTCAGCCGGCAATACAGAACAATTAGAAGCTCATTTACGAATTGGCAAACAAAACGGCATTACAAAAGACGAGATTGTTGCTGAAATTACCCACCTTGCATTTTACGCTGGGTGGCCTAAGGCATGGTCGGCGTTTAACCGTGCTAAGGAAATTTGGTCAGATGAAGAGGAGACACATAAGTAATGGCAAACGAAAAATTTGAAACACAAAATGTTTTTGGTCAAGGTAATAAAAATGACGCTTATGCGCAGTATTTTATCGGTCAAAGTTACTTAAAAAATTTAGTTAGTTCAGATGACAATGTCAATGTAAATGTTGGCAATGTGACATTTGAACCAGGATGCCGCAATGACTGGCATATTCATCACAATGGTTATCAAATCTTGCTTGTTACCGGTGGTGAAGGTTGGTATCAGGAGGATGGCAAGCCAGCACAACTACTGCACCCAGGCGATGTGGTTACCATTCACGATGGCGTTAAGCATTGGCACGGTGCGACAAAAGACAGCTGGTTTAGTCATGTCGCAATCACTACGGGGACTTCTGAATGGTTGGAACCGGTCAGTGACGTGGCGTACGATGCATTGTCAAAGGATTAATGGTAGATTGTAAAATTAATCCGAACGCTGTTCGGACAAAAAAGATCAGCTTCCTTTAAAATGGTGTTTACCACAAACCCATCTTTTAGGAGCTGATCTTTTGTCTAGTATAACCTATTCCGAACGAATTAAAATCGAAACCTTTTGTGAACTAGGGCTGTCCAATATCCAAATGGGCGTTCGGCTGAACCGATCACCGTCAACAATTTCTTATGAATTATCTCGATGTCAACCTTATCAGGCTGAATTAGCACAAACAGATGCCGAATACAAGTGGATTGAACAAGATTTTGAAAAAGATCCAAAACATGAACTGATCATTACGATTGGTTCTTACAATTATTCAGGAACCGCTGGAATGGGTCGCGGTTATCATATTCATGGCAGTGGTCAATTCATTAATGAAGGCGCATATTTTGACCAAATGAAAGCCCAATTTGATTGGATTCGCACTGTATTAGTTGTGAAGATTCATGATGTTGAGCAGAAGATATAGCAAAAAAGTTTGGAGCGTCAACTCCAAACTTTTATTTTTAATCAATTTATTGAGCAAAATATGATAGACATTAAGTAATAAGTGTTACCCTTGAAAATGTAATGAAGAAACTATTGTGTTAGGAGGATTTTATGGATAAACGTAAAATTGTAATTGTTGGTGCTTCACATGGTGGTCATGAATCAGCAATTGAGCTGTTGGATAAATATAATGATGTAGATGTAACTGTTTATGAAGCTGGCGACTTTATTTCATTTATGTCCTGTGGTATGCAATTATACTTAGAAAATAAAGTTACGGCTGAAGATGACGTCAGAAACTTTGCTCCTGAAGATGTTGAAAAGAAGGGCGGTCATGTTTATGCCAACCATGAAGTAACCGCGATTCATCCTGAACATAAGACAGTAACAGTTAAGGATTTAACCAATAATTCTGAAGAAGAAGTTCAATATGATAAGTTAATTCTTTCATCAGGTGTAACGCCAAAGTTTTTACCAGTACCTGGCAATGATCTTAAGAATATCTATTTAATGCGTGGACGTGATTGGGCTTCTAAGTTAATGAGTGCTGTTAACAATCCAGCAATTAAGAATGTTGCTATTGTTGGTGCTGGTTATATTGGTACTGAAGCTAGTGAAGTATTTGCTAAAGCTGGCAAGCATGTAACTTTAATGGACATGATTGATCGTCCATTAGGAACTTACTTGAACCCTGAATTGCTTGATGTTTTGGAACCTACCTTTAAGAAGAATATGGACTTGAAGATGGGCGTTAAAATTGAAGGCTTCAACGGTAATGAAAAAGTTGAAAGCGTCAAGACCGATCAAGGCGATATACCAGCTGACTTGGTTGTTGTTTCAGCAGGGGTAACTCCTAATACTGATTGGATAAAGGGCACAGTTGATTTAGATCAAAGAGGCTGGATTAAGACTGATCCATACTTGAGAACGAATGTTAAAGACGTTTACGCTATTGGAGATGCAATTTTGCCACTTTCTATTCCAGCAGGTAAGCCAATGCCAATTGCTTTAGCTACTACTGCTAGAAGAGAAGCACAATATGTGGTTGATCATATCTTTGAAGATAAGCCAGATCGCGCTTTCAAGGGTGTTATCGGTGCTTCAGCTCTTAGCGTCTTTGACTATCACTTCGCTACTGCGGGATTAAATAAGTTTTCAGCTGCTAAGAATAAGCTTGATTATCAAACTAGCTTCTATGAAGATCATATGCGTCCAGCTTATGTCCCAGAAGCAGATAATCCTAAGGTATATGTCAGCTTAACCTTTAATCCATATACTCACCAAATCTTAGGCGGTGCTGTCCTTTCTAAGTATGATATTACTGCTCAAGGCAATGTTTTAGCTTTGGCAATTAGTCATAAGATGCGCTTGGAAGACTTGGCTGAACAAGACTTCTTCTTCCAACCAGGATTTGACCGTCAATGGAGTTTGCTTAACCTAGCTGCTCAACATGCATTAGGTATGGCAAGATTCTAATTTAATCGTTAATAAAAATAAATTATAAAGATAAAAACTAGTCATGTTTTTAACGGCTCTTTGTCAAATGGTGTTGAAGGATAGTTTCTATCCTTTGGAGATCTCCTCGTGTGGGAGATCTTTTTTGTTTTTTTATTAGTTGCGGCGTTTAATCTGGTGTGTCGTCTGAATATCGTACTTGAAGGCATAACAAATAAGCCTACCATCGTGACGTTATTGTGGTAGATAATCTAGGCAATCAGCTGGTAGACGCGTGTGAACATATTGGCCTGATTGGAGAAGCCATAACAAGCACGTTTGAGCTCCTTGATCTTACGGTTGATGCCTTCTATCGGTCCGTTAGAGTAGGACGATTTGGCGGCATTAATTACTCCATTAAGATTCTTTCGTAGGGTATGCATGGCCGTATCTAGGGGCGTGCCGTTAGGCTAATAGTTAGTGATGATATTCTTGAGTTCATCAGCGTGACGCCCCATCAAAGCATCGTGGAGATCGATGTAGGTTTCATAAGCTGTTTTGAAGGCCGGAAACGTATCGGTTCCAATATCAATAGCGTTCTGTTCGGTCGAGTACTCATTCAGGCCGAAGAGGTAGCGGCTCTTTTGTGCGTCAGGGGTGGCCTTGTGGAATAGGCGCCATAGTGATTTCAGTACTTTATATTCCCGCGAATGCTTGTCGAGTTGCTTTAAACATTGAGTGCGAATGGTATCCATCGTCCGGCCCATTAATTGAATAATGTGGAACCGATCAATAATGAGTTCGGCGTTAGGGAATAGTTCGTGCACGAATGCCTGATAGGAGGCGTTCATGTCCATGATGACGCGTTGAACCGCGGCCCGTTCTGCGGTGCTGTACTGACTAAGAAAGAACTGTTTGATGGTTCTATTAAGGCGGTCGCTAAGTACTTTAACTGATTTGTGAGTGTCGGCGTCAATGCAAATAAACGACATGGAGCCGTGCGTGGAACGGAATTCATCAAAGCATAGATTAATCGGTAACCGGCGGCTCGCGTGTGGATGAATATTAGCCGTCAAAATACGCTGAACTGAGTTTGTCGAAATACCGGTGAGACTGGCGATAGTCTTAGCCGGGAGTGATTTACTGGCTAGCTTCAGCACATGAGTCGCTAGTCCGTGACCGATGGCGTGGTTGGTTGATACCACTGGAGTGGTGGCCGTACAAGTGCTATGGCAGTTACTACAACGCCAGCGTTGCTTGTTTAGCTCTAGAATTACGGGCCGGTCCATGGGTCCTGAAATGTGGACATGAGTGAGCTTGTGTCCGTTAGGGTGCAACGTATTGTATCCACAGCTGGGACAGCGCCTGAGTGTGTAGGTAAGCTCTGCCTGGATGACCAAATACTTTTTGCGACCCGAGCCCCGACCATTAAATTCCTCACGAGTACCGAACACCTGAATGTTTGTGTCTGTAATTCCCAGTAATTTAAGTGTATTATCTAGTTGAGACATCTATTCCTACCCCGCTTATCTTGAGTTTCGTCGCTTAAAGCATAGCACTAGGGAGGCTTAGATGCTTTTTTTGTTATCAAAAAGGGCCTAGTACTTTTGGAATGGAAATACTTTCCAACACCAAAAATTCTAGACCCCTAAATTTGCGATCTACCACGTATGTTTAAATCAAATTTATTTTAAATATACCTTGTACAGTGAAGTTTACTGATTGTGTGATTTATGATAAAAGATTAATCTTTTATCATAAATCACACAATCAGTAATACATAAGTTAAGCTCAATCTTATTTACGTTTGGCAAGGCCTTCACGAATAATTTTTTCTAAGACATCAACAATTTTTTCGTCATTCTCAAAAGCGATGCGTTTAACTTCTTTATATGTGCTCATGCGAAGTTGAACGGTTTTAGTTCTTTCTGTTTCGAATTGGTATGGACTTTTTAGATTTTTAAGTTGTTCAGATGCCTTTTTACTAACTTTGTTTAAAAAATCTTCTGCCATGATAAATTACTCCTCTAACTGTTGAATTCTAAGTATTTGTTCATTAAGAACCATTTGGTACATTTGGATTGCTCTTTTATCCCAATGGTCTTTATTCCGTATTCCTTCATTAGCAAACGTTTTAACCCGTTCTTGAGTTCTAATTGAGTTTGAAAAGACCCCTTCGCCAAAAAAGTCTTTTGCTTGTGCAGAAATTTCAGTATCAACTTTTGCACGTGGCTTCATTAAGTACAATATGGCACCAACTAACTGAAAACTTCCATTGTATTGTTCACGTAGTTCACCTAAATGCGTAGCTGTTTTTAAAGAACTTGTATATGACTGCTTTTGAGTTTGTAAGACAATTGAGATGAAATCTGAAGCCATGATTGCGTTATTAGTAAAGACATTTATTGTTGGTGGTACGTCAATAAAAATATAATCGTAATTTTGTTTTAACTTTGAAAGCATTTGTGGTAATAGAATATTACGTTTAACCCGACTAACTTTTTCTACAGCACCAATCCATAAAGACAATGTCCAATCTGTAGGAATCATATCAATTTGGTTTGTAACAGACACAATAGATTTAGACAAATTCCCTCCAAGAAGGCCCTCATATAATGAAAGTTCCGGCTTTAAATCGGCTTTATAAGTCTCCTTCATAATTTCAGTTGCATTTCCCTGGGGATCGAAATCTATAAGTAGTACTTTTTTCCCCTCTTGACCCAATAAATAGGTTTCCATTACAGTCAAGGTGGTCTTACCAACGCCACCTTTAAAGTTGAAGTTTAATAGTGTTTTCCCATTCATAGTAGCACCTACCTTTACATAAACATTTTACCATGATTTATGATTAATCACAAATTTTATATGATTTATGATTAATCATAAATCATATCCATAAAACTATTTACTTAACCTTTGCAGAATGATATGCTTTTTTCATAAACAAAAAATCCCAATCCACTCGGGATTGGGATTTTTGCAGTATTGACAAGTAGCTATCTTGCAGCTACCTAGTCCAAGCAATTTTCACCACCAAGTTAAAATTGCTTGAAAAAATTGTAATCTTGTTTACGTGCTAATTATACCGCAAGCAAACCTTAAGGGCAAGCAAAGGTAAACTAATTAAAACGAAGATAAGACCAATGGACTAAGTAGCTTGTAATAACTACTTAGTCCATTTTTAGTTCTTAAAAATTAAAAAAGTTGCCGACTGGGCAACTCACAAACAGACACATGCTGGTGAAACTACAAAGCCGATCACGACCAATGTTCGCTTTGTAATTCAGTTAGAGCATATCAGATTTGTATTTTAAAGCAAATCAAATGTTTTAGCAACTCTCTTTTGAGACAGCGTGTGTCAGTCAAGAAAGGGAGTTTTTATTATGACAAAATCAACAGATTTCAATTACTATGACGCCAATAGCGTATATGGATCCTTGTTTTTCCAGTTCCCTAAGGTATTAATGTATGGCGAGCAATACAAACATTTAAGTGATGCCGCTAAGCTAGCTTACATGGTACTAAAAGACCGGCTAGAGTATTCTTTACGCAATCACTGGATTGATGAGGAAGGGCACGTCTACTTTATTTTTACCAATCAAGAACTTAAAGATTTATTCGACTGCTCAAATGATAAGTTAGCAGCCGTGAAAAAAGACTTGGAACGTGCAGGACTACTTTATCAAAAAGCCATGCATTTCAATCCCAAAACTGGCAAAAACGAACCCAATCGACTTTACCTGGCCGAACTAGATATGCAGTCAACTGACGTCTATTTACGCGGTGAATATGCTCAAAAAGAGCCGCAAACCCTTGCTACGAGCGAAAATCCGAAAATCGGACGTTCGCGGGAGACCGTTGGAACCCTTGCTACGAGCGAAAATCCGAAAATCGGACATTCGCGAAAGTTCGTTGACAACACCCCGCAAACCCTTGCTACGAGCGAAAATCCGAAAATCGGACACGATCTAGATAAAGAACTTAAAGAAAGAGATACTAATAGATACAATATAGATACTCAAAAGTTGGACTTTTCCACAGCCCATTTTTCACCAGCAGAAATTCAAAAGCAAAACCAGGATTTGGTGAACCATGCTAATGACTTCTTAACTGATGAAGACAGTGGCTTACCGGTTTTCTTAGAACCCGAAGCTGTGCAACTACTTAGTTTTTGGTGCCGTACCCCGCAACAAATGCGGCGCTTCATTGGCATTATCTTAAATGCTAAGTACCGAGTTGAAAAGGATCATCAAGATATTGGCGTCATAATCCCGCTTTACGACGAAGAACTAAAACCTTTGATGACTAAAGCCTTAAGACGCTACTTTAACGCCCTAAGAAGCAATGAAAAGCATATCAAGAACGTGGAAAACTACTTGTACGGCACCATGCAAAACCTATTTGGCGTTTGGTGGAATAAACAAGCGGCTAGAGAATATGCGGCCAAACACCCCGAAGAACAGAACACTGACAATGAGCGTTCTTGAAATTAAACGTCATATGGGCTCGTTTAAGCCGTTTTAAGTGTTACATGCATAATTATATTAAGACTGCTTTAAAATCGCTTAGAAGTAAAAATAGGTGCCTTAAGTGGCCGAATTGACGATAGCTGAGCTAGAAAACGGGATAGGAGCTTTTTAAATGACCAAACCCAGCAAAGAAATCGAAACAATTGATCAATTGTTGGCTGACCCCTGGGCAGTCAATATTCAAGACATTTGGGAACAAGCAGCCCATAATCCAGATCCTGATAAACGCAAGCTGTTTGACGCGCTACACACTTACCTCTTAGATAAACGCCAAGAACAAATCATCAATGAAAAGCATTTCGTGATTTAACATGGACAGGTCAAATAATCAGTGACTGAAATAGAAAGGAGGCACAAAATATGGCTAAAACTCGAACATATATGGACAAGTATAAATTCACAGCTGCAGAAAACCAACGGTTTGCCCGAGCAAACTTTACCAAGTTAGTGCATACTAATGCTCGTTTTGAAGGCGTTAATACCACTTTGCCACAAACACAAACTATTATGGACGGTATGAGCGTAGCAGGAGTACCTGTTGAAGATGTTTTGACGATTGTTAATTTAAAGCGTGGGTGGCAATATATCACTGCTCAAAATTCCCCTTTAACGTTAACCATGGAAAAACAAATCAACAAGATTGTGGCAGCGGAAGACGCCTTAGTACCAGGAGAATTACGGCAAGGAAAAGGAGGAGTTAATTTAGGTAGTGACGACTTTTTTGAACAGCCTTTAATTAACGAAAAACAAGAACAATCCTTTTTACAAAAAATCTTGGCTGATCCACGAACGACGATTACTGATAAAGCATTGACTGTCATGTATCATAATATGCGCCAACAAATCTTTTGGGACGGGAACAAAAGGACGGCGACTTTAAGTGCTAATAAAATTATGATTGACGGTGGTGCAGGCTTAATCAATGTGCCGTTAGATAAGTGGGATCAATGGAACGAACTAATTGCCAATTATTATCGAACTAATGACATGGCTAAAATTAAACGGTGGACATATGACAATGGCATTCAAGGATTACAAATTAGAGCAAACTTAGCGCTTAAATCAGTTAAAGACAAAACTAGTAAAAGAATTTAAAAACAGTTAAAAGATTTTGCGGATCAGAGCCCAGAAATCAAGCCCAAAAATGATCCAGAAAATAAAAACGATCGGCCTAGTTATTAGGCTGATCGTCTTTAAATTTCTTCGGTTTATGGGCATTAACGTAATTGGCAAATATTTTTAAAAGTTCTTCGGTTTGTTCAACCGTAAGATTATCAGCTTGAAAGTATTTTTCGAGCAAAGCCCCTTTTTGAATTAATCGGCGAGAACGGGCTTTGCGGGCTTGCCGATTTTCGTAGTATTTAGATTGCCGTAATTTAAAAACTTCTCACTCAATTTTTTGTTTTAAACGCGCTTGTTGCTCAACTAGTTTTTCATATTGATTAGGCATAGTCATTACCACCTAACTATTATTGGTTATTTTGAGCTTGATTTAAAAAGGCGGCAACTTTTTTAGCAATCATTTTAATCTGCGGAGTGGTAAGTGTCCCATAATCCAAATTGGCTGATCTAATGATTTGCTTACCGAGGTTTTGTTCAATCTTATTTTTTTCAGCTTTAATCTTTTGATTAAGCTGTTTTAATTTAGCTTCTTGTTTTTCTAAGTTACTTTGAGACATAACGATCCCTCCAACATAACGATCCCTCCAATCGTATTAAAAATAATTACCGACACTATATCATTCAGAGAATGTTAAGTCAAAGTATAAAATTTGAAATAGCGAAGCGGAAGGCATACACTAAATTAAAGTTAAGAGAATCAGAAGACCGAGTTAAAAGAGGTCAATGCGCACTTACACCCCACTAAATTCTTGTGGGGTAAATCGTGCTAAAATCCTGTATTAGAAGTCGCCGATGGCGACAACAAGGTCAAAACCCATAGAATCAAAGGAAGACGGTGACTGACATGGCAATATTCCACATGAGTTTTAGTAATATTAGTGCTGGTAAAGGACGAAGTGCGATTGCCAGTGCCGCTTATCGAAGTGGTGAAAAGCTATTTGATGATAAGGAAGGTCGCCACTATTTTTATGCCCGATCAATCATGCCAGAAAGCTTTATTTTGACGCCAAAAAATTCACCTGAATGGGCGAGTGATCGAGAGCAGTTGTGGAATGAAGTTGAAAAGAAAGATCGTAAATCAAACTCACGGTATGCAAAAGAGTTTAACGTGGCTTTACCGGTAGAATTAAGTGAATCCGAACAGAAAGAATTACTGACAAAATATGTGCAAGAAAATTTTGTCGATCAAGGTATGGTAGCTGACCGGCACCGCATGTACGAAGAGTTCGTCGCGTTCGAAACGATGATTGCGCATCACGATTTGGCTGCCGCCAAGCAGCGGATGGCGCATTCGCTGGCTGTGATGAACGTGGTCGACGCAGCGCTGGCGGATGCCGGCATCAAGCTTGGCTAGCCAAGCAAAATGGTCTCGGCAGTTTCCACTGCTGGGACCATTTTTACGTTAAGCGAAAATTAGTTTGCTGAAGCCATAATTGAGCACGATGACGACGACCTGGTCGATCAGCTTCACAATCAGCGGCGAACCGTGCATTAAGGTGAGGCCGATGAACAAAATCGCCGTGTCCGCCAGCAGTGACGCGCCGCGCAAGGTGAAGAAGCTGGCGCCTTCTTTGACCACAGTCCGGAAGGTCATGTCGGCGGAGTTGAACACGACTTTCTTGTTGGCAATGAAGGCAAACAGCACGCTGAGGACCCAGGCGATAATGTTCGCCCAGAACCACGGCATCGCGAGGTGAGTCAGGCCGAAGAACAGCACCACATTAATGCCGGTGGTGAGGCCTCCAACAATCAGGTAGCGCAAGGCTGTATCGTATTTGCTGTAAAGGGTAGTGATTGGTTTTTCCATAAAAAGGCTCCTTTCTCAGCGCTGCATGCAGGTATAAATCAACGAGGCGGTGGGCTGCGATTGGCCGTTCACCGTTAGCGGGTGAGCAGCGAGCTGATAATGGTAGGTGTGGGTCACATCGACCTGCTGGCCGCGGGTGGTGAGGTTTTGAACGGTAATCCGATATTGCCCAGCGGCGAGCTGGTGGTGCAGGCGGGCCACACTGCCAGCCATCGTTAACCGATAATGTTGCCCGGTGGCAAGGTTAGTGAGGGTGACTTGCACCTGACTACCAGCATGAATCTGAACGGAAAAATAGTTCGCTGGCGCGTTCACATCGACCACCTCTGCCAGCACGGTGCCTGGCGTCACGGTCTTGGGCTTGGCGTGATACTGCACGGATAGCTGACTGCGCTGGGCGGCAATCACTTGCTTTTGTGGCAGCTGAGCGCCAAGCACACCAGCGGCCCCAAAGGCGACGAGTGAAGCAGTGGCGCCATTGAGGAGGCTAGCTTGGTTCGCCCAGCGGGGACGCGACTGGCTGGCCTGACGCGGGATGGCCGCCAAAGCCACCCAGAGCAGCGGCAAAATGGCTTGACCATAGCGCGGTTCAACTTCCCACAGTAGGGTGTGGAAAGCCAGGTAGCCAAGGGCAGTGGTCACCGCCAGCAGTGCAAGGATTTGATGCGGGTCGGTCAGATCTGGCCGCCACCGCAAGAGCTTCAGCATCAGTGCGCCCCACATGAGCAGGGTCGCGGCCACATAGCCAATCACGGTCAGTCCCTGATAGAAGCCAGCATGATTACTGTACCAACTAGGCGCGGCGCGGAAGCCGCCGTTGTACCAGCGCTGAATGCCTTGGACATTGAGCACGATGCCTAACTTCACTACCCACAACCGGATGACGCCAACCACCCCGAGAGTTTTGATGCGCTTGGGGATGGTTTTCAAATTGTACCGCTGGCGGTCGGCTTGGCTGGGCTGCTTGATGGCACGTCCGACATCCTTGCCGGAGTAGCCGCCGTTGCTGTGCTGGTTGTAGCCCATCAAGATCCAGTGGGTCGCCGGGAACGAAAAGGCGGTGCGGGGTTGATAATTGGCTGCCACGTCAAAGACTTTGGTCGCCGGCAGACTCAGCCCGAAGCCCAGCACAATCAAGAGGATGGGCAGGGTCAGTTTGGCTTGTCGCCAGAGGTGCTGACGGGCCAGAATCAGGCCGACAATCAGCAGAGCTGGCAACAAGACCACCAGATTAGGCTTGAGCATGGCGCCGAGCATCACGGCAACAACTAGTCCGCTGCCGGCAAACCAGCGCTGGCGCGATGTTTTCTGCGACCAGTTCAGCAGGCTGCGTATGATGATGAGCAGCACCAGCATCGTCGGTAAGTCGGAGTAAAAGACTTGCAGGTAGTAGGTGTAGGCAAACGGCGACAAGGCAAAGAAACCGAAGGCCACGACCAGCAGGCTGGCGCGCTGGCTGAGCTGCCAAATCGTATGCAGCGCCAGGGCAATAAAGCTGTCCAACACCAAGATACTCAGCAGGTGCACCGAAAGATTGGTGCTTAAGCCCACCAGTTGCGTCAGCCGCAACCACAGGGAGAGCAGATAAGCCAGCGGCACGTTATTGGCGTAGCGCCAGAAGTAGGTGATATCCCAGGTCATGTGGCCGGCGGCGAGCTGGTCGGCTTGCGACAGTACCCGGTACGGATCGTGGTAAACGGTGTTGGGCATCACGTGCAACACGACCACCTGGGCAATCAGCATCGCCAGTAAGCCAAGGCCAATGCCCCAGCGCAGCTGCCTTGTAGACAAATGGTCAAGTCGGGGCGCCCCGAAGTAAAGCCCCGCGCCCAGGAGCACTACCACCAACAGCGCCGGCACCCCGAGCACACTGGTCAGGTTACCGATGCTGCCAATGAGCAGGCAGAGGATTAAAATTGCTGGCAGAAAGGCGGGTTTAATCTTTTTCATACCCTCACCTCAATCCAGAATCGTTTGCACCGTGTAGCGCGGGCGATGTTTAACTTCGGTGGTGAGCTTGCCGATGTATTCACCAATCACCCCGAGGCTGATCATTTGGATGCCGCCAACGAACCACAGCGACACCATCAACAACGACCAGCCGTGCACGGTGAGCCCCAGCATTTTCATGACAATGGCGTAAACCACCATGCCCACCGCCAGTAGGCAAGACAAGGTACCCAGAATGAGAATGAGCCGCACCGGCGCAATCGTTAGGCTGGTGATGCCGTCCCAGGCAAAAGCCAGCATCTTTTTCAGCGGGTACTTGGATTCGCCGGCCATGCGCGGCGTGCGCTTGTAGAAGACTTCGGCAGTTTTGAAGCCGAGCTTAGGAATCAGGCCGCGAATGAAAATGTTGCGTTCTGGATACTGCAGGAAGGTTTCAACGGCGCGCTTGGACATCAGGCGGAAGTCGGCGTGATTGGGCACGAGTTCGACGCCCAGCAGCTTGAGTGTCTTGTAGTAGCCTTGGGCCGTGGTGCGCTTGAACCAGCTGTCGGTTTCCCGGTTGTTCCGGACGCCGTAGACGATGTCGGCGCCATCCGCATAGGCATCCACCATGTCGCCGATTTTGTCGGGATCATCTTGGAGGTCGGCATCGATGGTGACAATCATATCGGCGGTTTTCACGGCTTCACTCATGCCGGCGATCAGCGCCGACTG
Source organism: Loigolactobacillus backii (assembly GCF_001663675.1). Taxonomy (NCBI): domain Bacteria; kingdom Bacillati; phylum Bacillota; class Bacilli; order Lactobacillales; family Lactobacillaceae; genus Loigolactobacillus; species Loigolactobacillus backii. The sequence continues at coordinate 658 of NZ_CP014874.1, read as the reverse complement.
GTGGCCGAAGTTGCGGGAAAAACGCAGTCCGCGCACGCGAGAAGTCATGGCGTGCAGTTTTTCGATGATGTCCCAGGTGTGATCCATGGAACCATCATCGACGATCAGGATGTCGGCACGCTGACCGAGGACGGTTTGCGCGGCGATTTGGTCTTCAACGGCCAGTAATTTTTGCACCGAGGACGTCAGCACCTCTTCTTCATTGTAAGCAGGAACAACAATCGTTAATTTTGATGTGGCCATGATTTCAACATCCCTTCCGGTAAAAACTGCCGCATTTTAGCTTGAATAAAGGCTTCCGCAGGTGTGACCAGCAACCACCAGCCGCTAGCTAAGCAGACACTGGCGAGCACATCAGAGAGGTAGTGGTCGCGCAGATACACCCGCGATATCGCCACCATCGCGATCCAGCCAATGCCAATCAATACAGTAATCAGCTGGGTTTCTTGATCTTGAATGTGCGGCAGCATCCAGTCCAAAATGATTAAATCAATCTGGGCCTCGTTTTGCCGGAACATGTCCAGCGCGATTAGGCCGTCATTGGCCCAGAACACATTGAAGTTCTCGAGCTCAAATTCGGTTTTGAGTGAGTCGGCTAAGCCCGCCTCGTCTTCGACTAGTAAAATGGTGGATTTCAATGGTCTTCTCCCTATGTGAA